>JANOUN010001095.1:0-3647 GCA_031416875.1 Planctomycetota bacterium
CGACATCACTGAAAACCCCAGCACATCCATGGCAAATACACCGGCGAGAAATTCCAGTCGATTGCGAATCCACTGCCGCCGATGTTCATAATCTTTCCCGGTCAGCTCATCCGTGCCGCACAGAAACCCGCGTCGGACGCAGCGATTCACACAATGCACCACCTGAATCTCACCTTCCGCCAGAACTTCCCGCCGATTCACCCGTGCCATCACCGGTCTCCTTCGCATGAATGCAATCATTTCACACTTGATGCGTCAGAGACTACCCGATGACATCCAGTCTGTCGAGTGACTTTGGATGGCCCCGGATTTCCAGCCCCCTTTGGATGGCCCCTTTGGATGGCCCCGGAGTTCCGCCCCGGAGTTCCGCCCCGGAGTTCCGCCCCGGAGTTCCGCCCCGGAGTTCCCACCGGATTTCCCATTGCCGCGGATTTCCCCGCGGATTTCCCCGCGGATTTCCCAAATTCGCTGAGGCTGACCGGCCACCACGCTGAACAGTTTGCCGAAATCCTTCACAAGACGACACCAGATCTCAGGCGAAATTGCCAGTCGGTCAAACAACGGAGCAAACTGTTTCGGTGTCGAACCTCGCTTGCCCGCACGAGTCTGCCGAGCTGACCAGTCCAGCAGGCTCAGACCTGGGACGCACATTCGCTCCTCGTCGCCGCGTGGGCCTTTTTTCCAACTCGTCTGGTCGGCGGTCACGCGAGCCGCGAAGTTCTCCTCGGCAAGGAGGACCTGCCGAAATCCGCGACAACCACCCAAAGGATAATTTCGCCGGAAGTTTGACTTTGCAGCTTTACACGCGAACATTCCTCATTCGGCAGTCGTATCGCACGGCGGGCAATCCGGGATTTTGGCAAAAGGCTGTCATTTTGATGTTCGATGAGTTTGAACAGTTTCAACGATTCCGATCCACCTGGAATGCCGTACGAATCGAACGTGCGGTGGAGCTGGGTCTGTTTACGTTTGGCGATTCCGATCTGCCGTATTACCTGGTGACGTCGTCTTCCGGCAAAGGTGCGGCAGCCAGCGCAGCGATGGTCAAAGTGCGGCGCGGCAACGTCACCGTGTCCCGAGCACGAATCATTACACCGGACACGATGCATCCGGAACTTCGTAATTTCTTCGAAGAAAATGAAGAGACGGGTCTGATTGAATTCCTGATGTCCCGCACCGCAGCGTTTTCCAATCTGAAGCTGAGTAACGAATCCGGCCCGGAAAAGATTGTCACCGACACCGTCGAAGAAGCCGTGACGCGTTTGAATCGTCAGCTGGACGATGAAGAAGAAGACCGCGTCGCCATCCTGTCCGCCCCCGCGGCACTTGCCGGATTCGCTGTGTTTCGATATGCCTCAGAACGAATTCTCTCAAGTGCTCCCGGCAATATTCAGGAACTCCGGGAACGCGGCCTGCTGCCGTGAGCGGAATGGCGCTAGCAACCGGTAACTGTTTCTGAAACACCGGCTGCAAGCGGTCTGTTGATTTAATACCAACCCGAAGCGCCAGCGAGGCAGAAACGCTGAATTCCTCGCTGGCGCTTCGGGTTGGTATGACCATGAGCCCCAAAAAACCACTAAATCAACACCGGCCTAGCGCCTTGCCGCTCACAAAACAGTGGTCATCAGACAGACTCCTGGGGCGGCCATCATTCACTCAATCAGAATCCCGGCAACACAGGCTGTCATGCAGCACGCGAGAGTTCCACCCAGCATGGCCCGCATTCCCAGCTGAGTCAAATCCGTGCGGCGCTCTGGTGCGATGGCTCCGATACCGCCGATCTGAATGCCGATCGATGCAAAATTGGAAAATCCGCACAGCGCGTATGTCGAAATAATGATGGCACGCTTTGAAAGGACCGGAGCGACGCCCGTCTTGAGATCGCC
Organism: Planctomycetota bacterium; assembly: GCA_031416875.1. Classification (GTDB taxonomy): domain Bacteria; phylum Planctomycetota; class Planctomycetia; order Planctomycetales; family Planctomycetaceae; genus SXXK01. The sequence continues at coordinate 1,887 of JANOUN010001095.1, forward strand.
GTTCATGACATCCAGCTGTGCATACGCGACCAGTTCCGTGGCCACCATTTTGACACCCAGTAACTGTCCGACGGATGAGCATTCTTTCCACTCAACTCCCATGAGCCACGCGATGGGCGAAAAGATGACTCCGAGAATTCCCGACATTGTCAACGGTTGCCAGTTCTGATGTCCAAGTAACGTAAACGCCCATGCCGAACCGTGAGTCAGGCCGTAATCCAGCATCGCGATGAGCCCGAAAAAGGCCAGCAGCATCGCGCCGACATTGAGGGCCAGTTTAAGACCGTCGGCAGCTCCAGTGGTCGCAGCCTCAATCAGGTTGGACGTTTCTCGCGGCATGGCGTGCTTTGAAACACCCAGCGTTTCCGGCGTGTCCACTTCCGGCTGCAGAACTTTGGCGATCAGCAGCCCAGCGGGCGCGGAAATCACGGACGCCGTCATCAGATGTCCGGCATCAATACCCCAGCCCACATAGAGCGCCATGACTCCGCCGGCCACCGTTGCGAAGCCTCCGACCATGACAGCCATGAGTTCGGAACGCGTCATCCGTGCGACGTACGGTCGTACAACCAGTGGTGCTTCCGTCTGCCCGACAAAGATATTGGCCGATGCCGAAAGGCTTTCTGCTCCCGATGTTCCGAGCGTCACCTGCATCACATAGCCCAGGATGCGAACCACGAACTGCATCACTCCCAGGTGGTACAACACCGACATCAACGCTGAGAAAAAGATGATTGTGGGCAGAACCTTGAAGGCGAAATAGTGGTCGCGAAAGCTGTCGCCAAAGACTCTGACGTTCCCTTCATCCACGAAATCCATCAGCGTATTGAAGCACGCACCCGCCTTTTCGAAGAACAAACGCCCCCCTTCCGTCTTGATCGTGAGCCACGCGAACGTGACTTGCAGCACCGTTCCTCCCAGCACGACGCGCCACGGAAAAATTCGCTTGTGGGAACTCATCAGCCACGCCAGGAAAATCATGACGAAGTAACCAAACGCCGCGATGTACTGATGCATGAAAAAGTGCTTTGAATCAGAGCCCCGGAATGTTCAGAATACTGCTCGTCTGGAAAAGGGGTCAGGAACCAATAGCCAAATGGCCCAAAGGGTGCTCCGCACTTTTGGTTCCTGACCCCTTTTCCATGACCCCCCATCGTCGCAGAGTGGCGATCATTTTTCACGCGACGTGTGTCGAATACCAGAAAAGGAATCATATTGTGTCCGATCAACTTTTTTCAGTTTCAGGACAGCATGTTCTGATCACCGGTGGCAGTCGAGGCATTGGGCGAGCGATTGCAGAAGGATTTGCCGCACGCGGGGCGAAGGTCATGATCTGCAGCCGCAGTCAGGAATCAGTCGAAACGGCCGTGAAAGAAATGAATGAGGCCGGGATGGCTGTGACCGGCCTGACCTGTGACGTCAGTGATCCGGAACAGATCAAATCCACAGTCGTGGCAGCGATCCATCAACTGGTACACATCGATACACTGATCAACGTTGCCGGAGTCAATCGCCGACAGCGAGCGGAAACATTCACGGCCGCCGATTACGATTTTGTGCTCGACACAAATCTGCGTGGTGCTTTTCTGATGTCGCTGGAAGTCGGACGGCACATGATCGAGCGCCGTTCCGGCATACAGATCAACGTCGAATCACTGAACACATGGATGCCGCTTAAGGGCGTGCTGCCTTATGCGATGAGCAAGTTCGGGATGCAGGGTATGACGCGCGGACTTGCGCTGGAATGGGGTCGTCACGGTA
>JANOUN010001096.1:0-5905 GCA_031416875.1 Planctomycetota bacterium
GCACTTGAGCGTCCATGCTCGTTCCTCCGTCTTTAAGCAAACGAAGGTTCCCGCACTTAACTCATCCTGTAAACCCGGTTTTTCATATGCACATAGAATCCGGTCGAGTCAGCATCGTTCATCACATTGCTGTCCCGGAGGTCACAGAGTAATGATTCAGTCAGTTCGACGATGCATCCCCGCACTCCGCCGAAAACATCGTGGGGTAGTAACCATCGAATACCTGCTTTTGCTGACGCTCGTGGGCATCGGCGTCATTGTGGGCTTGTCGACACTGCGCGAAGCACTGATTGACGAACTCAATGACCTTGCAGCAGCAATCAACGCGATCAACGGTCCGTGATCCAATCAACGTTCGCTGGTGTAACAGAACCGGGGACAGGCCTCCATCACCAACCAATTTGACACGGTCAGGCAGACAGTCCCGGTTTTGTTAGTGGTTCTAAATCCAAAGACCGCTATCGCCAAGCGGCTGATTCCCAGGCTCAATTGCCCCCTGTAAATCCTGGTTGACGGTTGTCGCCAGTTGGCCACGCACTGAACTATTCCGTGTGCGCTGCATTAATGTCATCCTCTGCCAGGCGCTCTGCCGGGTTGTGCAATCAGATCAACCAGTTCAAAATCCGTGCCAGTCGCCTTGGTTTTTGCAGTTCGTGGGGAACCTGAATCATCGCCGCGCGTATAATTTGCGTTTCAGATTTGTTGGATCGCTCCACAGTGAACAAGACACCCAACGTTATGAACGACGTCCTGCGTGACATCCTGATCTGGTTTGCCAAGTTCACCGCCATCTCGCTTGTACTGCTCCTTACGGTGAGATTCTACACGCGAGGCCGCCGCAAAAAGCATGAAAAGCCTGATTCAGGAAACGAGGACTCGCCAACTTGAGCAGAGTCCGACTGCGCGTACCCTTGATCTTCGCGTCATATACACCGAGACCGGAATCTCTCGAACGGGTTCGGTGCTCAGACGGCTGACGGACTGCTGCAGGGCCGCAGAGCGACTGACGTCTGTGTCGGTCGCATCGCGGGCAGCAAACAAATCAACCGTGTGAGCCACGACCGGCACAGCCGGGACTTGCTGTGCGCTGGTGTGTTCTGAGCCAGCATGTTCTGAGCTGACGTCCCGGCGAGTTCCGGCCTGCAGCAGACCGGATATCAGGTCGTCAGCATGGTCATGGTCATAGAGATCCGCCAGGCCCGCCGTATGCCCCAGTTCGTGCATCACCACCGACAGCAGGTCCATCGTGGACGGTGCCGATGCGCCATCAGCAAATTCACGATCGTCGTGCGGTGTGGTGTCCACGAACCAGCCATGGCTGGCCGCGTTGACATCTATGCTGACCGCCTGTGGAGTCGCCAGGCCGAGAATCGCGCCCGGAAGATCCGCGATGGAAAACACGACCGTCGACAGCTGCTGTGTGTCAAAGCCCAGTTGTCCCAGGCGGGCAATGGCCTCAGCGACAATCGGCTGCAACTGGGGGCTGGTCAGCGGGCCGGCATTGGTCCCCGTGAGCGGATCGCCAGCCGCCAGCAGCGGCGAACCGACGCGTTCGATGCGCACACCGTCGGCGATTACGTATTCGTTGGCATCATTGGTCAGTTTAACGACCAGAGTGTTTCCGGTGATGGTCCAGGTTCCGCCGAGGTCTTCCCAGTTGCCGCCGGCATCGACTCGATCGTTCGGCGCCAATTCCTGATTGAGTCGGACGGTTCCCCGATTCGTGACGCCATCGAATACGGTATACGGAGCATTCGTGGCCCTGTTGGCAAGGGTCGTCCAGTTTGCAGAAACCCGGTACATGCCGGGAACCAGTCCGTTGAAGGTCTGTTCCGAATCCAGACGCGACGCTGAAGCCTGTCGGAACCGTGATCGCTCCGAGCGTCAGCGGTGTGAGTCCCGTGTTCTTGATCACAAAGCTCTGCTGCCGCCGAGTCACCAGGAGAGTCTCGCCCAGAATCAGTGTGCTGATTCCATCCACGATGGAAGTGCGGCCCGCTGTCGCGGCCTATCAGCTGCTTGTCCCACAATACATCCAAAAAAATCCAGTTCTCATTCTGACCCTGCTAATTAGCCGCGGGTAATTCGCCTGCGAAAACCGGCGGCGAGCGCCTAATGGAATTTGTTTTAGGATTGTCGTCTTTCACTCCGCGAAAGAAACGCTGCTTTTGCGGAGCAAAAGGCGACACTCGACGGCTTCCGGATGTAAACCCAGGTGACATTCGGTTAGCGCCTTGCCGCTCACAAGAACAGCGGTATTCAGACAGACTCCTGGGCCGGAATGCACTGATTCCACCGTTCAATAATGCTCAATCGTTGTTGATTCAACGCATTCGCTTCCAACATGTCCTTTTATCGACTTTTCCGCACGCAGGGAGCCTGTGCCCGCTAAACCGAGTGCCATGAGGTCTAGTGCCGCTCCGCTCAACGGGGAACAGCCTTAGGTTCACGCCAGAATCTCGTTCATCGTAGCGCTTGGCCGCATTGCCTGGTTGGCCAGAGTTTCGTCGGGGTCATAGTAACCGCCCAGGCTGACAGGCTTACCTTGTGCCGCGTTGAGTTCACTGACAATCGTTGCTTCATGGGATTTCAGTTGCTCAGCGATGGATTGAAATTGCTTTTGCAATTCTCTGTTTTCGATCTGTTCAGAAAGAGCCTGCGCCCAGTAAAGAGCCAGGTAGAAATGGCTGCCGCGGTTGTCCAGCTGGCCGACTTTCGGAGACGGCGATTTCTCCTGGCTGAGCAGTTTCGAAGTCGCCTGGTCGAGAGTTTTGGCAAGCAGAGCTGCGTTCTTGTTGCCGGTCTTGACACTCAAGTTTTCCAGTGAAACCGCGATGGCAAGAAACTCACCGAGTGAATCCCAGCGCAGATGTCCCTCTTCGAGAAATTGTTGCACGTGCTTCGGGGCCGAACCGCCAGCGCCGGTTTCAAACATACTGCCGCCCGCCAGCATTGGAACGATCGACAGCATCTTGGCGCTGGTGCCGAGTTCAAGAATCGGGAACAAATCGGTCAGGTAGTCGCGCAGCACGTTGCCGGTCACTGAGATCGTGTCCAATCCGTCTTTTGCGCGCTGGCAGGTCACGCGAGTGGCCTCTGTTGGCGACATGATCTGAATTTGAAGTCCTTCTGTGTCATGCGACTTCAGATACCGGACGACTTTTTCGATCACACATCGATCGTGCGATCGCTGATCGTCGAGCCAGAAAATTGCCGGAGCGCCTGTCGCAACGACGCGGGAAACGGCCAGGGCGACCCAGTCGCGGATGGGTTCGTCCTTCGCCTGGCACATTCGCCAAATGTCACCCGTCAGAACCTGGTGTTCCATCACCACGGTGCCGGCTTCATCCACAACTCGGACCACACCGGGCTGCCCCATAATGAATGTCTTGTCATGCGAACCATACTCTTCGGCCTTCTGAGCCATCAGACCGACGTTGGACACGCTGCCCATCGTCGCCGGGTCGAACGCGCCGTGCTCTTTGCTGAACTGAATTGTCTCCTCATAGACTCCGGCGTAACAACGATCGGGAATCAGTGCCTTCGTGTCGTGCAGCTTCCCGTCCCGTCCCCACATCCGGCCCGACGAGCGAATCATGGCGGGCATGGATGCATCGACGATCACATCACTTGGCACGTGCAGGTTCGTGATACCTCGGTCGGAATCCACCATTGCCAAACCTGGGCCGGTGAGATACGCCATTTCGATGTCGCCCCGGATCGCGTTCTGTTGTTCGCTCGGCAAAGATTCAATCCGCTTGAGCAGATCTGCCAGACCATTGTCGGGATTGACACCCACGCTCGCGAGTTCCTTCTGCCATTTTTGCAACGCAAGATCGAAATACACGCCGAGCGCATGACCGAAAATCACAGGATCGGAGATCTTCATCATCGTCGACTTCAAATGCAGCGACAACAGCAGGTCCTGCTGCCTGGCATTCGCCATCTCGCGTGTGTAGAAGTCTCGTAATGCCAGGCAACTCATCACCGACGCATCAATGATTTCGCCGTTCAGCAGGTCGAGCTGTTTCATCACAACCGTGTCGGCTCCCACTGCTGTGAACTCGATCCGAACCGTGCCCGGCCCGGACATCACGTGGGATTTCTCGCTTCCGTAAAAGTCACCGTGATTCATATGGGCGACGTGTGTTTTGCTGTCGGGACTCCAACTGCCCATCGAGTGCGGATGGGTCTGAGCGTACTTTTTCACCGGACCCGCCACTCTGCGATCTGAATTGCCTTCCCGGAGCACTGGATTGACGGCGCTGCCCAGTATTTTGGCGTAACGCTGACGAATCGACTGTTCCTCCGGATTCGCGGGAGCTTCGGGGAGATCGGGAATCGCATACCCGTGTGACTGCAGTTCCTTGATGGCGGCGCTCAATTGAGGGATCGAGGCGCTGACATTGGGAAGTTTGATGATGTTCGCATCGGGAGATTTCACCAATTGGCCGAGCTGGGCAAGTGCATCCGGTTGTTTCTGTCCGTCCTCCAGATAATCAGGAAACGAGGCGAGGATTCGTCCGGCCAGGGAAATGTCTGCCAGCTCAATTCCGATCCCCGCTGCCTCGGTAAATTTGCGAACGATTGGCAAGAGGGATCGCGTCGCCAGGGCCGGAGCTTCATCGGTTTTGGTGTAAACAATTTTCATCGGGGTCATCGCAGGGTCTCGTTTTCGTCGAACCAGATCGGTTTTTATGGATGGAAATACTTGCCGGAGGTGCGGAGGACTTTGTTATCGCCCGCATTTTTAACAGGACGAGACGCGGGCCGCGTCTCGCTACGCGTGTGGGGGACGTTGTTATCATCCGCATTTTTAACGCATCACCGGAGTTTCGGCGAATATTTGCTTGTGAATTTGTGTAAATCGAGTTGCCGGTACAAGAACGAGATACCATTGGGCTCACGCCACGCCGCTCGCAGGACTCATTTCTGGCCGCGCGAAGTATACTTGAGGCTATCGAAGGTCGCATCATCCGTTTGCTCGGTTTCGCTCACGGCGTGCTACGCCGGTCTCGTAAGCCGCCTCTTCAACGGCAGCGGCCACTGCGGCGGTCACTCGCCGGTTAAAGACGGAGGGAATGATGTAATCGGCGCTCCACTCGGCATCACTGATACAGGCGGCAATCGCATGGGCCGCTGCGAGTTTCATCGATTCGTTAATCTCGGAGGTTCGACAGTCGAGCGCACCACGGAAGATACCGGGGAAACAAAGGACGTTGTTAATCTGGTTGGGATAGTCGCTACGGCCGGTGGCGATCACTTTGGCCCAGGGAGAAGCTTCTTCAGGAGTGATCTCAGGCGAAGGGTTTGCCAGCGCGAAGACAATTGGATCGCGGGCCATGCAGACACGGGCGACGCCTGGGGTGTAAGCACGGGAAAGATCGGCGCGGGTCTGGATGGGAATCTTACTTTTGATTTCAATCTTGCCGCCAATGTGCAGCAGGAAGACGCGATCAGAAAAGTGGATAAACGTGACGCCGGGGAGGGCTTTGACGGACTCAACAATTTCCTGCGCGTGCTGATCATTGCCAGTGGCGATCGTGATGTCGCGCACCAGATTGTCAAAACCGGCCTCGACGATGTCGATGGCACCAATGCTGCCACCCGCTTCGCCGATGGTGGATGTGACGAGGCCGAGCACCCCCGGTTTGTTCGTCAGGCGAAGTCGAACAGTGATGCTGTAGCCGTCGGTGGGTGTCGGTCTCATGAGATGGAAATATTGGGTAGAAACATATCGTGGGGCAGTGAGGCTTTGACAAACAAGGGGTCAGGGTGTGCCGGGATAAACCGGTTTGGGATAGAGAATGAAAGTATCTTACGAAGAAGATTTAGCCAATTGCTTCGGCCTTCAGCGGAGGGGCGATTCCGGTAACGGAATTGTCTTAAGCGTCCGTGCGAAGGG
>JANOUN010001097.1:0-11164 GCA_031416875.1 Planctomycetota bacterium
CAGCAGCAGGATGGCCGGCAACATGAATAATCCGTGTGCCAGTTGCGGATGCGTTATCAGCAGAATCAGGTATAGAAATGCGCCGATCCACGCCAGAACCAGCAGCCAATCCTGCTGACTGCTGAGCAGCGGCGGCAATCCGGCAGTTTGACTGCGTGTGATCAGATATGCCGTATGAGCCAAAAAACCAGCAAGCGTGAATGCCAGCACAATAACGCGTGCCAGAGATGACTGCCGGCGCAGGACGAGCCATCCTTCGCCAATCAGCGAAACCGCGTAGCTCATTAAGAAGCAGTAGATTTGAACCTGAGCAAGAAAACCCATGAGTGAACAACCAAAATCAACCATGTCCGGGTGCCGCGGACTGAGATTTAGTCCCAGACAACTGCTTGCGGTACATTGCCGTCAACAGATCAGCGAGCCACTCGGAATCGAAAAATGGTATTCTATCGGTTAGTCTCCGTTTTTCTTCCTGCCAAAAGGACAAGAGTCGCCTTTCACGCCAGAATCGTGGATTTTTTGCTAAAAATGCTCAGATATGTGGGCTCGAAATAGTGAACCAGCTGCTGGTTTTTTTGTTAATTCGATCGAAGAATGTTGGTGATTTGCCTCTGATTCGTCTCCATATCGGCAACAGGACGACAGTTTTGAGTGTCTGCCAGACGTCCCCACTCTAACGCATTTGAGGGGTAACGTGGCTGTTGGAAGCTGCTGTAAGCTCATGAGGCAGGTTCTTTTGTGATTTGGGGAAGATTTGCTGGATTGTGTGTCGAAGATGAATTGAGATACGGCGACATCGTTGCAACGCTCGCAGTTCGATTGATTGCGGACTGGTGATTTTGAGTGACAAGGAAACTTGATATGTTCTTGAATGAACTTTTTGAAGCTTGGCGGTTATTGAGCCGGGCAAAGCAGCGTAGACGTGTGCCATCCGGGGTTCGGCATGGAAGTACTGAGCCGCTGGAGGTGCGTCAGTTGCTGACGAGTTACGTTGACCATTTGTTTGATTCATCCCTGGCCAGCACCTTTGGGGGCAATGATGGTTTTACGCAGCACGTCGCAATTTTCTCTGCGGAGAAAGATACGGAAAGCCTCAGACTCGCGACGGGGGCGTCAAGTGTCGCTCCGTCGCAGTTCTTAACCAACGGCTACCAGTTCACGTTTTCGTCCCCCAAGTCGCTGCGGGACGCATATACGACTTTTTCCGGCATTTCCGGTTTTGACAATTTCACTCCGGTTTTCGCTCAGCAGCGGAACAAGCGATTTGTCCCGAATGATCCGTTGTACGTCGATCAGTGGCATCTGAACAACACCGGTCAGGGCAGTGGGACAATCGGACTGGATGTCAACGTGGACGGAGTCTGGGATAATTACCGCGGGGCTGGTGTCGTTATCGGTGTGGTTGATGACGGGTTGCAGTTGACGCACCCAGATCTCGCTGCCAACGTTCGGGCTGGACTTCACAACGACTGGAACGGAGTCGATACCGATCCATCGCCGAACGTAGCGCAGGACTATCATGGAACCGCCGTTGCCGGAGTGGCGGCAGGCGTTGGAAATAACGGTATCGGTATCAGCGGTGCAGCTCCAGAAGCAGGGATCGCGGGGCTCCGTCTCATCGCCGGTCCAAGCACGGATCAGGACGAGGCGCAGGCTCTGACGTGGCTCAACAATCAGATTCACATCTATAACAACAGTTGGGGTCCCGCCGACAACGGGAGAATCGCCGGAATTGGTCCTCAGGCGGAAGCTGCGCTGCGTCAGGGATTCACGACAGGCCGTAACGGACTTGGGTCGATATTTGTCTGGGCCGGTGGCAATGGAGGTACGCGGCAGGACAACGTTAACTACGATGCGTACGCAAATTCGCGATACACGATCGCCATCGGGGCACTGGACCAAAACGGAATTCGGGCGAATTACAGCGAACCTGGCGCGCCATTGATCGTGACGGCATTTACTCAGGGAAGTGGTATTGCAACTACCACGACGGACCTGACCGGAGATAACGGCTACAATTCAGCCGGCACGAATGACGGTGACGGCTTGGCAGATACGGATTACACGAGTACGTTTAACGGCACGTCATCGGCGGCTCCGCTGGCGGCGGGTGTGATCGCTTTGATGCTCCAGGCGAATCCCCGATTAACGGCTCGAGAAGTTCAGGACATTCTTGTTCATACGGCCCTGCGCACCGACCTCAATAACCCGGACTGGACACAGAATGGCGCTGGCCTCTGGGTGAACCACAATTATGGTTATGGAGCAATTAATGCAGGGGCCGCAGTGACTGCCGCATTAAACTACGTTCCTCTTGCACCAGAAGTTACTGCCACCACCGGAAGAAGAACCGTCTCTGCGGCAATTCCCGATGGGTCCGGCGTGGTACGCAGCTCTGTGGCCGTGACAGATCGCATTTCACTGGAGTATGTCGAAATCTATTTTTCAGCAACGCATACGAACAGGGGACAGTTGAATGTGACCCTGATCTCGCCTTCCGGAACCCGCTCCGTCCTTGCTGAAACGAGAACCGTTGACGACAATTCCGCTGCTGACCCAGGATATTCGCAATGGCGATTCACGTCGGCTCGTCACTGGGACGAGTCGTCCGAGGGAACCTGGACCATTGAGGTGACTGATCCGGCGTCCGGCGAAACCGGCACGTTTGATTCTTATGAACTCGTGTTTTACGGAACCGATTTTGATATCCCGGTTCCGTCAAAACCACAGGTTGTCGGTCCGATCGGAACGACCTCCAACGCCGCACCCACTTATCAATGGACAACATCAACTAATGCTGCATCGTACGAACTGGAAGTTACGAACTCTCGCGGGAACGTGATTCTGGCCAGAACGGGAATAACGCAAACAACGTTCGCGCAGCCATCTCAACTTGTGGAAGACACATACTCGATTCGGGTCAGGGCAGTCAACTCAGAAAGTGAGTTTGGTGAATGGAGTGACATCGCCACGTTCACGATCGATATTCCGGCACCTGCAGCACCACGCATTCTTCGTCCCATCGGCGATATTACGGAGTCCTTTCCAACCTTTGAATGGACCAGTGATGCCAACTCCAGCAACTTCAGCCTCTGGGTCAACAACGTAACAACGCAGACGAGGATCATCTATCGAACGGCGTATGCCGGGACTTCATACGTGCACTTTGATCCGCTGCCGGACGGAGTTTATCGGGCATGGGTGAAGGCGACCAACACTGTCGGCGAATCCAGTGCCTGGAGCGAGTTCGTCGAGTTCACGATCGACGCCCCGATTCCGATCGCCCCTAAGATCACGGCTCCGATCCCGGTCACAACGAGCGTCAATCCTCGCATTGTCTGGACTGCCGTCGAAGGTGCCGCGAAGTACGACCTTTGGGTCAATAATCTGACAACTGGCACCGGTCAGTACATTCGCAAGGCAAATATTTCGCGCCTGACGCCTTATTATGACCCGCCCGCGTTGCCACAGGGGTCGTACACTGCATGGGTGAGCGCGGCAAATGGCAACAATGAATTCAGCCCGTGGAGTACACCATATACATTCACGGTCGATATCCTGCCACCAGGCACTCCAAGAATGCTGGGGCCGACAGGTCCGATCGTCAATCTGACAATTACTACGGCCAACCCTACCTTCACATGGACAGCGGTTGATCGGGCGGTCAAGTACGACCTTTGGGTCAATAACGTCACGACCGGCCAGGCACAGATCATTCGTCAGCAGAATCTCACCAAAACGCAGTATGTCGCGCTCGACAATTTGCCTCAGGGTAATTATCGCGCTTGGGTACGTGGTATCAACAGTGCAAATGAAGTGGGCGAATGGAGTACCGTCTATGTCTTTTCGCTTGACGAACCGATACCACTGATTCCAGTCATTACAGCGCCAGTTCCAAATGCTGCCGGTTCCGTGGAGAACCCGAACCCTACGTTCTTGTGGACGACTGAATTGGATGCACCGTTTTACGAATTCCGGCTTGACGATGTCAATTTGAACAGGCCCAGTGTCATCCGAGTGACCAACCTTAAGACGAAGTCGTATACCATTCCGAATGATCTCCGGCTGGCCGAACATACCTATGTGGCCATGGTTCGAGCCGTGAATGGCGCGGGGGAAATGAGCGACTGGAGCGCGCCGTATCGCATTCGCATCGACGTTCCGAATCCCACGACACCAAGCATCATTGGCCCGTCAGGAACGTCGAAAGATACCACGCCGACTTTCCAGTGGAATCATGACAGGGCGTCCTATCGTTACGAAATTCTGGTACGCGATCTGATACGAGGCGAATCGATCGTGCTGCAGGTGAGGACGTTCGCACTGGATCCAACAGGCAAGATTGCGTTCTACACCTTGCCGGACAGTCAGGCATTCAAGCCAGGAACCTATCGATTCTGGATTCGAGCCTTCAGTTCCATCGGCACCGCCAGCAGTTGGAGCGATTCACAAACCTTCGTGATTTCTGCATCGCTGGATCTGAAAGCTCTGAAAATTGTCGATCCAGAAAAGCTCAAGGCTGCTGAAGAGTACTATGCTGCCGCCGAGTTTGCTGTCGAGCCGGAATCTGAAATGCTGGAAGACGGCGCGAGGGAAACATCTGCAACCGGAATGGTGGTGGCGGTGGCCGAACATATTCTGCCACCGGATTCCGACGTCGAGATACCGGTCGCTGGAATTGAAGAGGTGATGGAATCGCTGGCCGATCCATCTAGTGCGGCGTCAGCGATGATGTCCGGGAATTTGTTCACCAACTCAGCCATTGAGTCACGAACAAGCAGGGCAACAGCAGCTGCTTCAATCCTCGCACTGACCATGATGCCCGTTCGCAGGAAACGTCGCGAAGAGTAGTTGCACAATTGACAATCCAGGAGAACGATAAGTCCCATATCACCTATGGGACTTGTTTTTTTTCTGCTGCGGCTTACGCCACTGGCTGCAATTCTGTAATCGATTCGCCGAATGGCAGGATCGGCATCGGTTGACCGCTTTGATCCGGAAATGTCTGCGTCCAGTACGAACCTGCCATGATCCAGCGAAGTACCCGTTATGCGACCGCCGACAGCGATCATCCGATGGTGTCTGTTCCTCCTGACGAACGTATTGCTGCCTTCAGCTGCGTCTGCACTGGCGGATCAAACCGCGACAGATTTTGCTCATGACATTGTTCCGATTTTGCAGAAGCATTGCGTCGGCTGTCACGGAGGCCGGGAGGCAAAGGGCAGCTTCTCGATGAATACGCGGGAATTGCTGGTCAATTCAGATAACGTGCATCCCGGCAAACCAGGCGAATCCCCACTGATCGATCTGGTTCTGTCGACTGACAAAGAGACTCAAATGCCTCCCGCGGACAAAGAGCGTTTGACGGACGCCGAAGTCGCGATGCTGAAAGAATGGATTGTTGATGGTGTCCCTTGGGACGATGGCTTTTCTTTCGCTCCGGTCGCCTGGGAGCCGCCTCTGAAACCTCGACGTCCGGACCTTCCGCCGATTGTTGACGGACGTGAAAATCCAATCGATCGGATTCTGGATGCGGATCTCGCGGCGCATCAGATTGCCAGGCCAGAGCACATCGAAGATGCGGTATTCCTGCGGCGGGTGAGTCTGGATCTGGTGGGACTCCTGCCGGAGCCTGACATGCTTGCCGAATTTCTTGCAGACACTGCTGCGGATAAGCGAAAAAAGATCGTTCGGCAATTGCTCGACGATCGAATCTCCTGGGCCGACCACTGGTTGACATTTTTCAATGATCTGCTGCGGAATGATTACAGCGGCACGGGATTTATCACCGGCGGCCGACAGCAGGTCAGCACCTGGCTTTACGAAGCCCTGCTGACAAATAAACCTTTTGATCAGTTTGCGCGGGAACTAATCGCACCGCCAACGTCAGCGAGTCAGGGTTACATTGACGGCATTCGGTGGCGTGGTGAAGTCAGCGCGGGTCAGACGGTAGAGATTCAGTTCGCGCAGAGCATTTCGCAATCGTTCCTTGGGATCAATATGAAATGCGCCTCGTGCCATGACAGTTTCATCGATCGCTGGAAACTGGACGAGGCGTACGGTCTGGCTGCAATCTATGCATCGGAGCCAATGGAGATACATCGGTGTGATAAACCGATCGGTCGGAAGTCGGAAGCGAAGTGGTTGTTCCCGGAACTTGGTACGATCGATCCCGCAGCACCAAAGGAAGAACGACTTCGGCAGCTTGCAGCTCTGATGACGCATCCGGACAACGGACGCTTTACGCGCACCATCGTCAATCGCCTGTGGTATAAGCTGATGGGACGCGGCATCGTGCACCCGCTGGATGCAATGCAGTCGAAGCCATGGAACGAGGATCTGCTTGATGCCCTTGCCATGCATGTGCAGGACAATAAGTACGACTTGAAAGCAGTCCTGTACCTGATCGCCACTTCAGAAGCGTATCAGTCAGCAAGCGTCGTCCGTGAAAAGGCAACTGACAGCGCAACGCCGGGATTCATTTATCGTGGTCCGATTGCACGTCGCATGACGGCGGAACAGTTTCTGGACACGGTCTGGCAGATCACTGAATCAGGTCCGGCAGCGTTTGACGCGCCTGTGTTCCGAGCGATCGTAGACGAAGGCAAACTGGAGAGTTTCGATCTGGCAGGTTCCTGGATCTGGGGTGACTCCGCGGCGGATGGGAACGTGCCGGCGGCAGGTGAGACAATCAGTCTGCGGAAGACATTCACGCTGCCTGACGATGTTGCATCCGGCGGAGGTGTCATTACCTGTGACAACAGTTTTGTCTTATACGTCAATGGACGAAAACTTGAGAGTGGTGATGACTGGTCGAAACCAAGCGCGATTGGTCTCAAAGGATTGCTCAAAAGGGGTAGCAACGAAATCGCGGTCGTGGCCGGGAACGCGGGGAATGAACCCAATGCGGCGGCCCTGTTTTTTGAAGCACGCATCAAACTGGCCAGTGACGAAGAACTGACACTGGCCACTGATGCGACATGGGAATGGAATCCCAACGGTCCAAAATCCAAAGAAGGAAGACTGGGAGCAATCAGAGGCGACTGGAAACCGGTGGTGATTGTGCCGGCAGTTGACGCCTGGACGACGACAATCGAAAGCGTCGGTAAACGTCTGCTTCTGCAAGCCATTAATGATGATCTTCGAATGACCCGCACATCGCTGTTGAAGAGCGACTTCCTGATGCGATCATTGGGCAGACCGATGCGCGAACAAATCGTGTCGATGAGACCGTCCGAACTGACAACGCTGGAAGCTGTCGACCTCACAAACGGATCGACACTTGCAAACTATCTGACTCTTGGAGCTACCCGACTCGCAGATCGAAGGAGCGACGACAGATCCGGCCTGATCGACTATCTGTATCAATTCGCATTTTCCCGAAAGCCGACCACAGACGAACGAAGCGTCCTGGAAGGTGTGCTGAGTCCTGCACCGACTTCACAGGAAATCGAAGACGTGCTCTGGGCCATTTTCATGATGCCTGAATTCATGTTGGTGCGATGATGTTTCCGGCTATACTGATCAGTGGAAGGTGTGCGGAACGGCGTCGGCCCCCGCAACAAGAGTCCATAAGGTATGGTGCGTTGTCTTTCACAGTATGTTGACAGGAATGCGAGTCGCGGAGCGACGTCGCCTACGTAGCTCAGTCGCTCCGCCGACTGAGATTGACCAGGAAGAACATTGTGATACAGTCAATTGTGAGTGATGGTCACGGAGTCACTGCTTTCTCGACGAAGTGAAGAATCAAGTCATGTCATTCGAAATCGATCCAACGGCCCCGAAACACATTGTCCGACGCGATTTTTTGCGACGCATTTCTGCGGCCTCAACTGCAGCCCTGGCCTGCTCCGCTCCCCGTGCCTTGCGCGCAGAGCAGCATGTGCCGGTGGAACAACCTGCGTCCACGGCCGATGCCTGCATTCTGATCTGGATGGGCGGCGGGATGGCTGCGCCGGATACGTTTGATCCGAAACGCTACGAGCCTTTTCGGCGTGGTTTGCCGGTCAAAGAGATGCTGAGCACCTTTCCTGCGATTGATACGTCCGTGAATGGGCTGCAGATCTGTCGCGGGCTTCCGCACATCGCTGAGGTGATGGATCGGGCAACGCTCATTCGTTCAGCCGTGCAGCCGGATCTTGGCAGCATTCTGCATTCGCGGCATCAGTATCACTGGCACACCGGCTATGTTCCGCCACAAACGGTCGCGTGTCCCCATCTGGGCGCGTGGATCGCAAAGGTGCTTGGGCCACTCAATCCCGTCATTCCGGCTTTCATCAACATTGGGCAACGGCTGGAAGGCGTCGGCGAAAGCGAAGAATTGAAAGCCTTCACCACGGCCGGGTTCTTTGGCACCGAGTTCGGCCCGATGAACCTGCCTTTTCCCGCCGATGCGGCACAGTCCGTGAGTCCGCCGGGATCGATGACCAGCGGGCGCTTTGTCAATCGCAATAACCTGTTTCAGAAACTCGTCGCACAAAATCCTCAGCGCCAATTCATGAGTGACTATCAACAGGAATCGATGCTGCGGTCATTCGACAACGCTTATCGCTTGCTGAGTTCGGGGCATCGGGAAGCATTCGATATCAGTCTGGAGCCGGAATCGAGTCGAACTCCCTATGGTGAAAGTCGTTTCGGGCAGGGTTGCCTGTTGGCGCGACGCCTGGTCGAATCCGGAGCGAGATTTGTGGAAGTCACGACGGAGTATGTTCCGTTCCTGCACTGGGATACTCATTCAAATGGCCACGAGACACTGGAACGCATGCACACAGAAATGGATTTGCCGATCGCCCGGTTGATTCGCGATCTCGAACAGCGCGGAATGCTGGAACGAACGCTCGTGATCATCGCGTCTGAATTCAGTCGCGATGCACTGATCGAAGGCGTGCCCGGTTCGACTGCGACAGATCAGGCAACCGACCGAGTCGATCTGATCACGGAGATCAAGCATTACGGGCTTCATCGTCACTTCACTGGCGGAACCAGCGTTGTAATGTTCGGCGGCGGCATGAAGCGCGGTTTCGTGTATGGCAGGACTGCCGACGAGCGACCGTTGATCGCGGTCGAAAACCCGGTCTCGATCGCCGACCTGCATGCAACCATGATGACGGCGATGGGGATCAGTCCTCAAACGGGATTCGACATCGAAGGCCGGCCGTTCTACGTAACCCAGGACGGACAGGGAAAAGCCGTGCAGGAATTATTTGCATGAAGGATCTGTCTGTAACTGTGATTCCCGTACCTTGGACATTAATGTCCGAGGCATTGCCGGGGGAGCATCCGGTATCGCCAAATTCCTGCAGCGCCAGGAATACCGCTTCGATCGTCGATTATGGCCAAACGACGGACATGAATGTCCATCCTGCTGCGAACGTTCTCTGTCGGCTACTTCTTTCGGTTCCGACCTGATTTCGCGGGTACCCACGTATTCGCACTTGTGACCTTGATTTCGTGAGCTTCCTTTGCGGAAATCGGCTGGTTGGTACCGACCATTGAAGACGACCGCGACTGGCCAGCGATGCGCGGCTCATAATCTGCCGCTCCGTCATCCCGGCGATTGCGCGATGACGAAAACAGAAATCCCAGATTCGTATTCGAGAACTTCCCGAAACGTTGGAGCACTATCAGAGTCAGGAACACCGAAAGTGCGCCGCCCAATCCCCACGCAGTCATGGCAAAAGACGCCGGTGACATGGCAGACACCAGAAACAGACAGCACCCAGATCCCAGTGCCAGAATGAAGACGGACGCCAACAGGCTTCCAGAGTCGTTTCGATTGTGGTGAAATCGCTTGGGCATTGCTGTCTCTCCAGACGGCTTCAGAACCCTTCACAAAGGTTGCGACTCACGCCCTCTCGCTCCGGGTTCACCATACTTTCCAGCTGTATTTTAGCGAATCGCTCTGAAAATGACAGAGCATTCGGGGCTGAAAGTTTGTCTGAAGATTTTCGTTCGATTGTTTTGTTACTCAGTCTGCCGAACGCGGCGCATGATCGCTTCCATGTCAATCAACGTCTGTTCCTGATTGCTGAGAGCTGGAAACTGACTTTTGGCAAGCTCCTGCGCCATCCACTGACGCTCATTGGATGTCTTGGTATACAGCAAGGCCGCACAGATCGCCGCGATGGTATTGCGTTCTTCCGGAAAACGCTGAAACATCGCCTCGTCCACCACCCTGCGCACAGTGACCAGCTGGCCTGGATCGACAGTGCTTTCTGTCACGATTGGTTCTGCGGCAACACCTGGATCACCATCGACCTCCTGCATTTTGGTGTCGGTCGATTCCTTCCTGGAGCGCAGTTCTTCAAGCACATTCCGCCAGGGCTCAGATGTAACATCACCCCAATTGACTCCCCGGTCCTGGTATTCCTGAAACGTCATAATCTGATTCATGAAGGGTTTGAGTCTCGTGTGCATGTCTTTTGTCACGGAAGGCGATCGAATCACACCAGCGATTCTACGATTTCCTTCGACCCAGTTCGGCTGTTTTTCTATTACGCGCTGCAGAGTGTCGGCTTCTATCGACTCGCGCACAGTTGAGTAGCGATTGCCGCTCGAGTTTGCCACGATCCGATGCCGGAAGAATGCGTCCCGGATCGCATCGCCGGAACCCAAATTCCCAGGAGATGCCACAAACATTACCAGGTCACCGATTTCCGGAGTAAACGACACGGGCTTCTTCATCTGGGACCAGGTCGGATTACTGAAGCTGACCTCCATGACACCCAGCGGAGAAAAATGATTGTCACGGTGTCGAATCGCGGCGACCGTAGACTCTCCGGGAAGCCTGTAAAGCTCACGCGAATCCGTCGCACCACTGTTTGACTTGAAGGGTGCACCTTCTTTCGCCGTTCGCAGCGTATGAACTTCGCCCAAATCGATCAGTGGAACGCCATCGACGACCTGTTCAACTGTCCCGATAAACCACACCAGCCCCGCAGGTTCTTCGATGTCGTCAGGCGGCGCGGCTTGCAGGCAATTTGCCGTCCAAAACATGGCTCCGCCGACAACCAAACCGCAACTTCCAAAAACCGCCATACGTCGGGAAAGGAATGTCATCGATTCTCAACCTGAAAAGTGCGGACTTTGACGTTTGGCTTGAGGTTAAACGATTGAACCTACCATGCGTTCAGTGTACCAGCATTTCACCTCGGACTGCTTTATG
>JANOUN010001098.1:0-2225 GCA_031416875.1 Planctomycetota bacterium
GGAACGTGTTTCACTTCAGAAAGTGATTTCAGGACGCTGGCTGTGCGTTCGGCTTTGGCCGGCAGCACAGTCAACACGGTGATTTCAAAACGGCGAGCGGCAATGAGTTGTCTAAATCCGGGCAGCTTCATGTGCAGCAAGATGTCGTCTCGCACCGACTGGACGACACGGTCCCATCGTCCGGAATGACCGGCATCGACACGCGCCAGACCGATGCATCCGGAATCGGTGGGGTCGAGGTAGTACGTGCCCGGCATGCCTGGCCGATGCAACAGCGAGAATCGCTCACTTAGTTCATTCGCCGTCAGTCGATACCGTGGCCCAGCAGACATGCAGCAGAACAGCAGCAGTGCATACGCACGCAGTTTGGCTGTTTCTGAAAGCGGACCCGAGCGTGATTCATTGAGCCCGCAGTGCGAGGCGCCGACTTGCGTCAGGAACCAGTAACGCATTCCCGAGTGCAATGCGGCGGACGACAGTAGTCCGGCATTGCGACAATGACGGAGCAAGCGACGAAGTCGGCGCGGACTCTCGTCGTTGAACTCCGGCAGTCGAGCCATCGCGGCAAACGTCGAAAGTCGATAGCGGACGATCTGCCCCAGGAGCGCCTCAATGGCGTTCTGATCATCATCAACTTCTTTAGTCGTTTGGATTCTTCCTGCAGACATAACATCACCACAATTCGTAAGGAAGCTCATGGGCTTCACAATGGTCGTGAAAACTCTGGACCTGTGAGGCGCTGTAGCGTCCTGCCGACTCAATCACGCGGAGCAGCTGCCCGTTGTCGTGGCGCAGAAATGCGTCCGGGTCCTTGATGCGGTTACCTGCTTTCGGCAAGCCGTGCTCACCAATCCACAGCGTCGCCAGTTGTGGCTTCTGCCGTCGATAGGCGGCATAGACCGAGGCCAGTCGCAGGTCGTGATTTCGGTGATCGCGATGAGGTACGCCGCAGGCCGTACTTCCCAGCAGATTCGCCGCCAATGGTGCCGCGACACAGACCGTCATAGGTACAGTCGGTCTGTTCGAGCGTTTATTGCACATTTCGGCAAGTTGTTCGCAGTCAGGTTCAGCATCCCCTGGCTGCCATGCGAACAACGGGCTGGTCACCGGCAACAACGGATGCGCATTCACACGATGGATCTCGACAAGTTTCGCCTCCATGAGGTATTCCAGTCTGCGGCGAGCGCAACGCTGATTTTCGCCGGTTGGCCACCACAGCTCAGTCACCTGACGCAATGTCTGCAGTCGAACACGCAGCGTCAGCGCGTCGAGCAGGGCAAGGTCGCGGCTGGTCAGGGAAAGCGTCATGACTGCTCTCTCTTTTTGTGGCTTGGTTTGCGTGGATCAAACGATTCCTTGAGTCCACTGAGGAATTCGTCGATGGCGGCGGGCGTGAGGTTGTTGGACTGACCGTCGCCTGTCCCAATGACTTCTTGTGTCATCGTCGGTCCACTGGAGACATTCGGTACACCGGGTGGCGTATGGCTGCCGGGAAGCAGCATGCCTGAGAGAGATGGCCACGGGATTGCGCGACGCCGCTGGTATTCGGTTTCAGAGATGTGGTAGTCGGATTCAATGATGACCGGAAAGCCACCGTACTGGGCATATCCCTCGCCCCGGCTGATTCGCAGAATGCTGCGAAAAGGATGGTCGCTGGTCAGCAGCACGTCGTTGATTGTGATCCGAGGCACCACACGTTCGCTTTCTGAATAGGAGTGACGCATCTGGCCATCGGGTTTCGGGTCGGACTTTCGCCCGTATTCAATGTCCACCGTTTCGCCACTGCTCTGAATCAGACGCTCACGATCTTCACTCGCCGACACTGAAAACCACTGCCGCAGTCGGCAATTGGCCTCGATCGGCGGAATCAGATTGACGGACGACTTCTTAAGGTCTTCCATACTTTGATTGGCCAGAATCACACCCACGCCCATGCTGCGAGCGAGCTGCAGCATGTATTCCAGATTGCTGGCCACCATCCGCTGGAATTCATCAATCACCAGATAGACCTGATGCTTACGCTGGGTCTGCGTCGAAGCCGCCAACAGCATGTAGTTCACCAGGCGACCGATCTCCGGAGCACCACTCGGTGACAGCGTGGCCGACAGATGAAAGTACAGCAGTTGCGGTTCGAGGAACGGCCTTGTCAGATCAATCGCCTGTTCAACCACCACACGATCATGGCCGGTGGCATCGGTGACGTTGAGCGCACCGCAGTTGGCCAG
>JANOUN010001099.1:0-2194 GCA_031416875.1 Planctomycetota bacterium
CGCCTGTGTGAAGGAAATTTCACGCGGCGGTGACGGTGCGGCTGGCCGCATCGTACTTGATTCCGGCGTCGATCCACCTTCTGTTTGTGAATACACGTGCGTCGTGGCGGATGCCGCTTCGGGATAAGGACTTTTCTCAGCGAACTCCCGCGCCTCGCGGACGATTTCAAGAACTTCGGCTTCGATCGCGTCCAGTCTGCCACTCAGTTCCGCCGGGGCAGCCGCCTTGAGTCGTGCGATCGGACAACGCTTCTTCCACGCATCGACCTCTTCGCGAGTGCGGTATGTAAAGTCGCCCATGCCTTCGGCGTGCGCTCGCGTGCGATACGTCTTGCATTCCATCAGTGTCGGTCCCTGGCCCGAGCGCGCCCGAGCCACGGCGTTTCCGGCAATCCGCGCGACCTCAGCGACGTCATTGCCATCGACTTCAAACCCCGGAAGCCCATAACCCTCAGCGCGACCAGCGACGCTCGGCGAACCGCTGGAATAGGAAAACGGGACCTCCGTCGCGTATTGATTGTTTTCGCAGATAAACAGCGTCGGCAGTTTCCAGATGCTCGCCATGTTCAACGCTTCATGGAACGCACCGTTGTTGGCGGCCCCGTCACCGAAGAATGCGACGGCGACATTTCCGTTCTTCATCAGCTTCGCGCTGTAGCCGCCACCGCAGGCCTGAAGCATGCACGGTCCCACGATGCCGCTGGTTCCCATCATCCCGATCTCAGGCGAAAACAAATGCATCGAACCACCGCGCCCGCGCGAACAGCCCGTCACACGACCAAAAAGTTCGGCCATCAGTTCTCGCGGCGGCATGCCTTTCGCCAGCGCATGTCCGTGGCCGCGATGCGTGCTGAAGACTGTGTCGGCCTTCGTCAGGTGCGAACACACTCCCGTTGCAATCGCTTCCTGCCCGACATACGTATGACACGCCCCGTGAATGAGACCTCGCTGATGACAACGCGCGAGTTCCTCTTCCGTGTGCCGGATAATGAGCATCGTGCGATACAGAGACAGGATCTGGTCATTCGTCATTAATCAATAGTCCTTTGCTGCTTTTACCGCCGGGAGTTTAGTACCGTTCGAGAAATAACTGTCCGATTGTCGCCTTTCGCTCTGCGAAAGATGCGCTGCTTTCGCTGAGCGAAAGGCGACACTAAATTCTCGCCCGATCCTTACTTTCCATGAAACTGCTGCACTGCCGTCTGCTGATGCCCGGGCGTTCCACCCGCATTCATCGCCGTATTTCCACCATCCATCGGGATAATCGCTCCTGTGATCCATTGCGATGCGTCGGAAGCCAACAGCACGGCCAGCCCCTGGATGTCGTTTGGCTGCCCCAGACGACCGATCGGGATCCCGCTGAGAAATCGTCCTTCGAGCCCCGGATCGTCTTTCATGCGCGCCTCAAGGCTCGGGTTCACGACCTGCGCCGGTGTGACGCAGTTCACTCGCACGCCTCTGTAACTCCATTCTGTGCTCAGTTCGCGAGTCATTTGAATCACGGCACCCATGGCCATGCTGTAGGCAATGTGGCCTCGCCCCAATGCTGTCGTACTTGCCAGCGATCCAATATTCATGATCGAACCGCGCCCCTGAGCCAGCATGCGACGTCCGGCTTCCTGGCACATGGAGAATCGCCCCACCACCAGATTTTGCAACACTTTATGCAGGTCCGCGATGGTGAGATCTTCCGGCCGAGCGAGATGACCATCACCTGCAATATTGCCGAGGAAATCAACTCGACCAAACTCCTCATCGACCTGTCGAAACAGCGTTGCGATCGCCTCAGGATCCGACACATCGCACGCGGATGCCGTCGCGCGACGGCCCAAGCCGCGGATCTGCGTCGCCGTTGCGTCGGCACCCGCCAGATTTCGATCCACCAGCATCACGTCCGCGCCGCATTCCGCTAACGCCAGGGCGGTTGCGCGGCCCAGCCCCTGAGCCGCCCCGGACACGACTGCCACTTTTCCACTGAGATCAAAGAGTTTCATACAAGTTCCAGATCCATGAATGAACATTGATTTCTTTGCGGCCCCTGCGTTCTTTTGCGGCAAACGCCTTGTCATCTGTTTTCAATAAACAATTGTCCAATAGCCGCAAAAGAGCGCAAAGAACGCAAAAGCAACCGCACTTTTTGACTGAGTTGTAGGCCGGACCAAGCGCAGCGCCGTTCCGGCAATTACCAGACACC
>JANOUN010001100.1:0-8197 GCA_031416875.1 Planctomycetota bacterium
GCTTCTGTGGTTTCGCCCTGAGAATCCGCAGTGATCGACAATGATTCGTGTCGCAGCAGGCGAATTTCGCCTCGAGCCTGCGTCAGGACAACTCGCCGTCGCTTCGCCTGATCGTCCGTAAACGGAACCAGGACGCGCGGCGGCTCGACCACCAACGTTTGTTCCGGCAGGGCTTTCGCTGCGGACTCAGCAGCGAGTGCGGCTTCGGGAGTACCAGCGGCCGCAGCAGGCGCTTCCGGGGCGGCTGCGTCCTTGGCCAGCGTCACGTCCCAGTCCACGCCGAGCTGAACAGTTCCTGTGGTTTCGTCCTGCAAAACCAGCGTCCAGGTGACCCAGCCGTCTTCCGCCTGAGCCGCTTTGTCTCGCTGTTGAATTGTGTGACCGGGCGACAGGATTCGAAAGCGAACATCGTTGGAGACAGCTTCTGGAACGGCCACTCGCAGCGTATCAATCCCGGCATTCTGAATGTCAAACGTGATCACGGCATTCTGCTTCACGATCTCCGGTTCGACATGAACCGTCGTGCCGATTGTCGCTGCAATTTGAGCAGGTCGCGGAGCCGTGCGCACAAACAAGGCGATCGGGCGCCGCGTAAAATTCCACGACGCGATGTGTCGCAAACGCGGAAGTTCCTCGACCGCTGCATCCCGCGACGGAAACAGCCCCACGAGCTTCTCATCGACAGTGATCACATCCAGAAATTCGGGGGCGTATGCCGTCACGACGCCGGTTTCGCGTTCGACACCTTCGGGCGTCAACGTTGGCAATTCCATCTCGACGTTATCCGCAGACGCATCGAAGGCTTGGTGAGCCTGCACGGTCACTTCTATGGCCCCCATGCGTTTTTGCGTCAGCGACAGCGTGACCTTGCCACTGCCTTTGTCGATATTGAATTCGCTCATGCCATCTGCTGAGACGCTGTCGATGGTCAGTGATTCCGGAACCTTGAGCGACAACTGAAACACTCCCGCTCGTTCGACTTCATATTTGAGCACTGAACGCAGTCGCAGTTCGTCATCCCTAAACACAAACTGCGCGTTATGAGTCACCAGCAGACGCGGTTCAACGGGTTTGATCTGCACCACCAGCTGTCCGCTCATTCCGCTGAATTCCCATGTATTTGCCGCAGCCTGGTCGCCTTTCGGCGCCGCGCCCGCATCGACCTGCTTCACCCCCGCCTGAGTCTTCACGACCGTGGTCAGAGCGGGATCAGTGACGATCGTCAATCGCCCGGCTTCTCGGACGACGGCATCTGCATGGACTCCGTGCAGCTTGCCGTCGGCCGACTTACCGATCAATTGCAGCGTATCGCCTTCGATGGGGCGCTCGGTCTGGATTTCAATCTGAAATTTCTCCGTCGCCGGAACCAGCAACTCAGCCTTCACGATCTGATGCGTTTCACCAGCCGCTTCTGCAGTCCACGACCGAATGCGACCAGCTGCGGAAACGACGTCGATGATTCGAGCATCTTTTGGAACCAGTACGGCTATGTCGCGAAGTTCGCCGCGAAGAATCTCATAGTTCAGCACCGTGCGAGACTGCAGCAATCCCTGTTCAATGCGCACGCTTGTTTGATTTGTGACGCTGCTCAATAAATCCATCACCGGCTTCGAGCCCGCTCGTGGATTCCAGTGGACTTCAAATTGAGTTGTGGCACCCAGGCTGGCTTTGGCCACTGTCTTGCCTTCAACGGCCAATCCTTCGGTCGGCAACAAGACCTGAAGCGGAGCAATGCGCACGGTCTGGTCGGGTTCAGATATGGTCACGACCAGTTCGCTGATGCCTGTCGGAGGACACTGAATCGCGAACGATCGATCCTCCGGAGACGTCAATACGGTGGCCAGCAATTCCAGGGTTACTATTTTCTCTCCGGGACCTTTGACGAGAAGTTCGTACTGACCCTGCCCGATTCCCTTGAGCAATACTGACCCATCCGCTGGTTCCACCTTGCCAATCGCTGCCGCTCCGAATGCCACAGGCAAAGTCGCCCAGCCGTTTTCTTTCAGCACGTTGAGTTTCAGCTCCACGGTCACCCGAGCCAGATCTTTTTCGACCGTTGCGGACCATGACGACGATGTGATGACCGCATCCTGGTTGCCGGTTGTCAGGGGCACGGCGTTAATCGCGCGTTTCATCAGGTCGAGGTATTCAGCATAAGGCAGGACGACCGAGGCATCTTGATTGTCGAACACCTTCTGAAGTTCTTTGAACGGCACATAAATCAGCCGATCCCACTTCTCCGACAGTGAAGGCTTTGCTGCTTCGCCCGCCTCATCAGGTCCCAATGCCGCAGCTTCAACTGCGGGCTCGGTAGTTTCCTGTGCGAATGTTCGCGATTCGGCCATCGCCATGAGGGAGATCAGCACGAAAAAAACGCCGAAACCGAAAGAAAATCGTTTCATGCCAGTGACCTTGTGTTAGCTGAATCAGGGCAGTTCCGAACGCTTTGCCCGTTACATTTCGCTATGGTTACTCATTTCCTGACCATCGCCGAGTGGTAGTTTACGTGGATTGCGCCGAATTTACATTTTATCTGGCGCAAACCTGTCCGTAAACCAGCCTAAGACGCGCAAGTTTAGGTCAGGAACCCACAGACACAGACGCCCATCCTTTGCAAAAACAAACCCATCATGGACGATTCGCCCCGTCGTTTTGTTCCCGAAATTCTGCCCAACCTTTCTATACGGACGCCCGTGTCAGTAGAATGAGCATCAGTTTTCACGTTGCACGCTGTTCGTAGCCGCCACATTCATCCGCAAGTCTCATGGCCTGAATTGATCCTGGAGTCATCTGCAATGCCATCTCCATTCCCCGGCATGGATCCGTTCCTGGAGACACAGGAATGGGAGGATTTCCACACACGTTTCATGACGGCCTTCTCAGATCGCCTCAGTCCCGCCGTGGAACCGGACTACCTCATCCGCGTTGAACGGCGCGTCTATGTCGAACGTGTTGGCGAAGAGCCGGAAACAATGCGTCGGGCGGATATTGCTGTCATTGCGGTTGAGTCAGGCCCTGCCACGGGAATCCTGTCACAGACTCCAGGGACAATCGCGGTGGAATGTGATCTCCCGATGCCGATCGAACGGTTTGAGACATACCTCGTCGTCCGTGACCGTGAAACGATGCAGGTGGTCACTGTGATCGAACTGCTTTCACCGGCGAACAAGCGACGCAACGGCGACGGTCGACGAGAGTATCTGACGAAGCGACGAGAATTCCTGGCGAGTCGTTCGCACCTTGTCGAACTGGATCTTCTGAGGGGCGGCGTGCGATTACCGGTCGTTGGATCTCTTCCGCCAGGCGACTTTTATGCGATCGTCAGCCGAGCGAATCGGCGACCGCGCTGCGAGGTCTACGCCTGGACTCTTCGCGACAAACTGCCGCCGATCCCAATTCCACTCAAGCGCGGCGACGCCGACGCAGTTGTCCCGTTGCAGGAAGTTTTCGACACAGTTTATCAACGCGCCCGTTACGATTTGTCTGTCAAATACGATGCATCGCTGGACCCGCCATTGAGCGAAGCCGAGCTGCAGTGGGCGAAGCAATTAACAGGCCGCGGCAAGACATCGTAGAGTCATCGTTAAACAACTCGAGTTGTCGTTGTCTGGGTGGGCGGATGTCCGACTGCTCGACAGATCAGTCCATGCAGTAATTCGGCATGTTTTGGGTTCGGAAATACAGCGGCGATTTCCAATGCTCGCACGTTCAGACAGCCGATCGGCAGCTTCACAAGATCCTTGAGCGTTGTGACGATCAATAATGCGTCGCCGGATGCTGCTGCCTTCTGCTGCACCTGATTCAGATCAGCGCTCGAATAGTGATGATGGTCAGGAAACCATGAGGTTCCAGCCACGCGCATGCCGGCTCGGACGGCTGTGCTCTGGAATGCGTCCGGATTCCCGATGCCTGCCATCAGGTACACCGGTCGACTTGCTGCATCGCTGAGCGACATTTTCGAACCGTCGGAGTTCCGCAACGTCGTCGGCTGAAAAACGACATGCAGGATGCGATCTTCAAGTTGCGGGGCCGCATTGATCACCGAGCGTTCAATTTCCGCGAGCTCCTGTGCTCCGACAAGATCCGATCTTGTCATGATGGCGACGTCGGCTCGTCGCAGAGACGACAGCGGTTCTCGCAGCAGGCCGCGTGGCAGAAGATATCCGTATCCGAACGGGTTGGTTGCATCGATCAGGACGATATCAAGATCCCGATGAAGTCTTCGATGCTGAAAGCCATCGTCCATCACGAGGGCATCCACCCGTTCGGCAATGGTCAACGAATTCGCCGCTGCGACGCGATCAGGGTCCTGGGCGTGCGGAACATCCGGACACAACAGATTCAGCACCAGTTTCTCGTCGTTCGCCCCGCCATCAACCGAGCCATATCCACGACTCACGATCCCGGGCCGCAAATTGGATTGCTGCAGCAAATGACAAACCATGGCCACGAGAGGCGTTTTCCCCGTACCGCCGGTCGTCAGATTTCCGACACTGATCACGGGCACCGCGGCCCGTTGCATGGACTTCCAACCGCGTTGAAACAGTTCGTTCCGAATACGAATCGCCAGCCCATAACCAAGTGATCCCATGCTCAGTGCCATGCGCAAACTGGATGCCAGCACGCCCTTCGTTTGGCCACTCACCAGATTTCGAAACTCCGATTCGTTCACGCCTGCCCGTCCTTGTTTCTCGCCAACTTGTTCTTGCTTGCGGTCTGTTGATTTAGTCGGCAGTTCTACGTGGGGTAAGCTTCCAGCTTGCCATCGCTGAATGAAAACCGAGGTTTTTTGGCAATCATGACAAGCTGGAAGCTTATCCCACAAGTTTTTTTGGCAATCATGACAAGCTGGAAGCTTATCCCACTTTGAATCAACAGACCGCTTGCCGGAGTCATAACAGACCGAAGCCAGCGACAGCAAACGAATGTGCCGTGGCAATCTGCACGTCTCGGGACACGAATTCTCTTTCCTGATCGCCAAATTCAGGCCCAGGATGCCCGTTTCCGGGGTGTCGGGCCGATTCCACTTGCGTCCGGAATGCTGAGTTTGAGACACTCTTGCAGCTTGAGACCGCGAAAGACCGTTCGACGGATTGCCCGTCGAATCGTCGTTTGGCGAAGTACGACTTCTGGAAGGCACTGGATTTATGTTGCAATTGAACCGACTGGCAATCGCTCTGTCTGTGGCTGCGATTTTGTGGACTGGTGCGCCGCGCGCGACAGCTCAGGGGCTGATCTTTCATTTGCCGGAAGATGGCAAAGGCGTTGAATACGAAGGCACGCTGACTCAGGCCACCGGACCTGACGATCAGGCACCGCTCACGTGGACGTGTGAGCTGAGCATCAAGTCCGTGGGGCGGGAAGAGGCCGAGTTCGAAGGGAAAATTCAGCCCTGTCGATGGATTGAAATCAAGACACTGACCGGAACAGCCGGAGCCGCAGGGATCGATCCGGGTCCCGTCGGCGCGCGAATCTACAAAGTGCTGGTTCCGGAAAGCAAGATCATCGCCGAACCGGTCGATGCAGATAACATTCCCAACGACATGTTGCCGATTGTCCGCGGATTTCGGCGCCTCGGAGAAGAAGCGGTCAAAGAAATCAAAACTCCCGCACTGCGTGTCTATCCGACGATCTCTTTGCTCACCAATTATGACAACCCGGAGGTCATTGCGACGAATGATGTTCCGGAAGTGATCCTGCAGGGTCAGCAGATCACGGCCAAACGGATGAAGGGCAAACTGGTGATGGAACGTGCGGAGAGCAAATCGACCAACGACGGGGAATACTGGGTTTCCACCGACGTACCGTTCGGACTGGCGCGATGGATCGTTTCAGTGACGCGCGAAGAAAAGGAATCAACGGCTCCGCGATCAGAATTCCATGTCGTCAATGTTGTCAGTGTGGACATGAAGCTGAAACGAATTCGGGATAATGTTGAGAGTGAACTTGTCACGAATTGAAGAGGCACAGGAGTGTCGTTTCACTTTCCATGAAACGGAAATGCTGGCCAGCGATCTCGCTCGTGTGCTGCAATCAGAAATTACGGATGTTCCTGCCCGCGATTCAACGGCGAAGGCTGTCGCACGAACGAAGACGACTCAGTTTTCCGGGACTATTCTGCTGTTCGATAACCGTCCCTGCGCGGCCATCGGATATGTGATGGAACCGACCGGAACCCTGGTGGTTTCCGAGCCCATTGTGTTTCTGGATGCGTCCGATGAAGTTCATCGCGCACTGTGCGGTCAGTTGATCGGGCGAGTCAAACGCCGCGCAGTATCCTTCGCCTGTCAGCGTCTGCACATGCTGCTCCCGGTGTCTGATGGTGCCGCTGGTTTTGAACGACTGCAGGCGGAACACGGATTTGTCCACGTGACCGACATTGATCAATGGGACTTGTCTGTGGCATTGAACGACCAATGCTCGTTACAGGATCAGTGCACTTTTCAACTTTACGATTCTGCCACGAACGCTGCCGCTGCTACTCGTGAATTACAGTTTGCGATCGACGCCATTCTGGAATGCAGCGAAGACCTGTCCAGCCAGCCGCAACCGACCTCCGCAGAGTTGCTCATTAAGTGGCAACGCCTGCAGGCAAATGTGTTTGTGTATCGCATTGAACAGGAAATCGCGGGTTTAATGTCCTGTGTGACGAGTCCGGACATAACCGAAGCGCAGGCAGTTGCATCGGGCACGTTGCCTTTATCAACGAATGTCTGCATCGAATATATCGGTGTTGTGCCAGCGTTCCGACGAAGGCAGATTGCTTCCCGCATGATCCGCCAGATTCCAAAACTCTTGAGTTCGATCTGCGCCCCACGCAGCCGAATCTCTCCGAGTCTCGAGACTGGGCTCGATCCCGCGTTTCTCTGTGCAGGCGAGACCGAGTTGCCTGACCAGGGGGTCGATCCTGACAGGTTCAGCGGAATTGAGTCGCAGATGTTGAGAGTCACAGCGTATTCGGATGCTGCGAATCCTCCAGCCAGCGGTCTTTACCGGCGCTGCGGATTTGTGCAAACAACCAGACTGCACCTGTGGTGCTGCGATCTCGCAGGAAACGGACGATCGTGAATGTGATTCAGGCTACAAATCTTTTTTCCTCCGCATGTCAAGCCTGCAATACGTCAATTGGGCACTTCAGAAAATCACGGAAATACCTGTGCCATTGGATGGCTGAAACGGTTTACAGCAGCCGTCGATCGTTGCACACTACTCTCACCTGGTTGCATCATTCATGAACGGCATGAAGACGGTCTATGGAAACAGATAACCAGGTTGGCAAAGTGCAGTCACCAATTCTGAAATCAGTTTCTGAAAAAAATGCAGATTCTGATTTCACAGGCAGCGACAGCAAGTGTTGCGAACGACTTCATTGACGGAATCAGCTGTACGAACATGGATGTATTTCTTGAAGACGACCCGGGATTGCCGTGTTTACCGCTTGTGTCTCGCATCTCAGTCGCATACCCGCTGCAGTCTGATTCTGGACAGGGTCTGATTCGAGAAGCCGAGCTGTTGCATCAGCGAGGCATCCGATATGTCTGTGTGCGGCGTCAGCAGATTCTGTTCATAGGCGAACATGTGATTCACGATATTCTGGCTGATGCCGGAATCAAAGTGAGCTGCCTTGGTTTCGCAGGTGGATTTACCGGGTCGCTGGGTATGTCGTTTGACGCTGCAACGCGCGATGCGCGACGATCCATCGATCTGGCAGCTGATCTTGGCGCGAGGTCAGTGGTGATTGTTCCCGGAGAACAGGGACTGCACACTTACAGTCATGCCGAGAAAACGATTCGACTGGGGTTGATGGATGTCGCTCAGTACGCCAGTCAGCGCCACATTCGGCTGTTGATTCCTACTGATACGGTACTCGTCAGCTCGAACGACTGCTTTCGGCCAAGACAGTGTCCGTTGAGCTGGCTGGACGGCATGGGAAATCCACTGATTCGGCCCTTGATTGTGGTGCGCGGCAAGAGTTTTGCCTGTCGTTTGCCCGCCGGATGGAGAGAAAGTCTGGCAGCAGGCGGCAGTCTTCGCATCTGTCATCGCTGCGAATGCTACGACGCAAACGCCCTGCTGGTTGCCCGCGTGCTGACATTTATCGCCCGTAACAGTGGTATAAACGGATTTGATAAGCTGCTGCCCGCCACTTAGAACCCCTAACAAAACCTGCGTGAGCCGCGACGTTTGTGGTTGCGTT
>JANOUN010001101.1:0-4935 GCA_031416875.1 Planctomycetota bacterium
CTCACTCAGGAACTTTTCTGCCCTCGACGATATCATGAACTTCCGCGATCAATTCATCAAACTGCTGCTGGAGTTCTGTAAACAGGCGTCTGGTCTCGTTGAGAGTTCCGTTCCTTGCATCCCGCTGGATTTTCTGGATGAGATCGACGGCTGGTGTCATACCAAACAAGCGGAGCGAACCCAGGATACTGTGCACCGTTTGTCTTGCTGATTCGCAATCGTTGGCGGTGATCGCGAGATCCAGTGAGTTCATCAGTTCAGGTATTTCCTCGATGAGAACCTCCATGAGCTGCATGAGCAATTCGCGGTCGCCGTCGCACACGTCCAGGGCATGTGTCCAGTCGATGTGTGTCGTCTTACCGGGTACGACGGACGCAGGAGATGTGATGATCGGCGAAGACTCGAAGAACTGCGCGATCTCCCGATGCAATTCGGCGATTCGAAGTGGCTTTGAGGCATAACCGTCCATGCCGACATCCAGGCACATCTGGCGATCGCCCGCCAGTGCGTGTGCTGTAATGGCGACGATCGGAATGTGCTTTCCCGGTTGCAGTTCGGCCTCACGAATTAGGCGCGTCGCTTCCAGCCCGTCCATGTCCGGCATTTGTACGTCCATGACAATCAAGTCAAATTCCCCTGCCTTCCAGGCTGCGATGGCGTTCCGCCCGTTCGTGGCCAGAGTGACCGTGTGTCCCCATTTCTCCAGCAGCGCGACAGCGAGTCGCTGATTGAAGTGATCGTCCTCCGCCAGCAGTATTCTGAGGGAGCGAATCTTCGGAAGCCGACCCCTTGAGGCCAAATTGTCTCTGCCTCCGGGAATCTGATGGACGGCGAGAGCTGCGGCGGGGTGTACCGGGCTGTCCTGGTCGGCAACAGCAAACTGGGCAGTGAAGTGAAAAGTGCTTCCCACTCCCGGTTCGCTGAGAACCCAGATTCGTCCACTCATCATGCTGACAAGCCGGGAGCAAATCAAGAGCCCCAAACCAGTCCCGCCAAAACGCCTTGAGGCACCTGCGTCTGCCTGCTCAAACGCTTCAAAGATCTTTTCAATCTTGTGCGGCGGAATCCCGATGCCAGTGTCTTGAACGGAAAACATGAGTTCGGCTTCGGTCGATGTGCTTGACACCAGTGCAACGTCGAGTCCAATTCCGCCGTGTTCGGTGAACTTAATCGCGTTACCGACGAGGTTGACCAGGACTTGCCGCAGCCGATCCGCATCTCCTTCGACAACGGCAGGCACGTCCGCAGCAATGCGACACGTCAGCTTCACTCCCTTACTGCTGGCACGGACCTGCATCGGACGCAACATGTTGCCGACAGTTTCCCCAATGGCGAACGGTGTTCTGACGAGGTCGAGCTTCCCTGCTTCAATCTTCGAGAAGTCAAGGATGTCATTAATCACCGACAGCAGAGATTCTCCCGACTCGTGCACCATCTCCAGATAGTCCCGCTGATCGTCTTTCAATGGCATATCGAGGACGAGTTCGGTCATGCCGATCACGGCACTCAGCGGTGTCCGGATCTCGTGGCTCATATTGGCAAGGAATTCGCTCTTGGCCCGATTGGCTGCTTCGGCCGCATGCTTGGCTTTAGCCATCTCAGCCGAACTTTGCTGCAGTTCAGCGTGAGCCCGTTCCAGTCGTTGCGCATATTCATGGTGTCGGTGGATCGATCGGACGGCCAGAAACACCAGTGCCCCGGCAATCGCAGCGATCGCAGAACCAATGGCACACAACCATGTCGCATCAGGTGATGACGTCGGCCAGCCACGGCGTGGAACGCCAGAGAGTCGCCAACCTCCTGTGGGCAGTGAAATCTCCGTCGCGATCGTATCAGCCGAGGCGATGTTGCCGTCTCGGATTTCATCCAGATGCTGCGAAGTTGCATTATGATCCAGCAACCAGACGCAGGTCAGGGCCATGCCGACCATGACCTGCCCGGACACAACTGGAATCAGTAAGGCCCACTTCATGATCCCGGACGCGGGATTCGCGGAAGGGCTCGCCACTGGCGATTGGTCAACGGTCAGGATGTGTGTCAGTGACATGGGACACAGATTCTCCATGGCTCACAGAATGAGCGTCGCAACAATTCAACAGACGGTCGCCGGGAGATTCTTCCGCAGTCCCTGGTGCCGCAAATACACACCTTATGGATCACCATCATGTTGCAGGTTGCTCCTTTCCCGGCAATGACTTGCACGATGTTCCCGCTGATGACGGAACTCGCC
The DNA here is from genome assembly GCA_031416875.1 of Planctomycetota bacterium. Taxonomy (GTDB): domain Bacteria; phylum Planctomycetota; class Planctomycetia; order Planctomycetales; family Planctomycetaceae; genus SXXK01. Next base: position 2,231 of record JANOUN010001101.1, read on the forward strand.
CCTCTGCACAATACGACATTCCTGCACCGTTTTCACGTCCCGTTTGAAGATTTCGTGGGTGACGGACGGTGTGCTGCATCCGCCGGGTGAAAATCCAGTCCGCCAGTAAGGATCGGGATGGCGACATGCGGCTATCGATTCCGGAATGCTTCAGAAACAACGACCGCCTGCCGGAGGATCCTGCGGAAATCCGCTGGTATCAAAATCAATTCCCAGGAGATCACGAATCGTATTTTGGTATTCAGCACGATTCAGGCGGCGCAGCACATTCGACGCTGTCGGTCACAATGTTTCCGGAGGAACGGCGCAACCATGCGCGCGAAGCCTGCGTCGTCCGGCACGAACGCCTCAGGCTGCGACTCCGTTTGCGCCGTTGCAGCGTTGGAAAACTGCAGCAGGAAAACACAAAAGGAAACAACGAAGTATCGACGGATCACTCTGCGAGACATTTTGCATCACCGTTCACGGTCGGGAACCTGCGTGCGACGTGGAATACGGTATTCTGCAATGTTCGAACGCGGGGATCAAAGAATGCCGAGGTCAAGCAGACCGGCTATTCTTGGCGCGGACTTCGCCCGCAGCCCAAATCATGGGATATGATTGATGTTTGTTTGGCAGAGCAGCGTTCGCTCGCAGGTGAGATTTCGAAGTCTGTGTTTTGCCCGCGAATCGCGCGGATGGGCGCGAATCTGAATCGCGGTCGGGATTGTAACGGAATTTCAGTTTTCGCGTTCCTTCGCGCCATTCGCGCCATTCGCGGGCACCCCTGTTTTCGAGATCGAATGGAATTGTCGTGTTCTTCGCCCGCAACCCCACTCATGGAACATGATTGAAGTTGGCGCACTTCGTGGTGGAAATTCTTCTCAGAAAAACAACACTCTCAACGTTTGCTGAGCAAGGAGGGACCAGCGGAGCGACAGAGCTGTGTAGACTGCGCGCGGCCAGAAATGAGTCCGGCGAGCGGAGTGGCGTGAGCCCTCCGGTACCCCGTTTTTTTGTACGGGCAAGCTGGCGCATGCCGCTCGCCAATTCTCTTACTCATAACCGCGTGGAGTATAACGACTACGGCTTTGCTGCTTTTGACTGCTGCGAATCGATCGCGTTCTGATCGTATCGCATGGATTTTCGAACACTGAGAGCAGACGGAGCGCCGTTCGATGTCACCTCTTTCAGCTGTTCCAGTTGCTCAAGATTTGAATCTGCCAGTTCTTTTAACGACGGAGATTTGTACGCATCGGCGTTCGCGTTGAGAAACTTTGCGTTCTCTTCAAGGCTTTTGCGACAACGTTCGAGGTCGCCACGGTCGAGGAATTCCGTCGCGAGCTTATTTTGTTCACTGGCGACGAGTGCCACAACATCGGCCATCACCGCATTGTTGACGCTGGCCCTCACTTTCTCGTCTGAATTGCTGAACGACACGGAGACTTCACCCGTGAGAGTTTCCGTGGATTCGCTCATCATGTTCATGTACGACACACTCACCCTGGCAAGTGGCGACAACTTTGCGATTTCGGCCCCGTTGGCATCGACGGCCGCATGAGCCAGATCAGCCGGGATCTCCACTTCCACCACGACATGCTTTTGCTGATCACTGTACACCTGAGACAACCGCGTGATCACTGATTGACCATTGATGTCAGCCGCATTGCCGAGCACGCGTACCGGGCGAATGCCTTCCGGAATCTCAATTCTCACATCCACGGACTGCGCGACGACTGACAGCACGTCATCGAATTCACGGCGGAAGATGCCTGCCAGTTCCGACGCATTTTCAATGTACTGATGATTGCCGCCGCTCTTGCCGGCCAGTGCCACCATCAGGTCTTCGTTGTAGCCCAGCCCGAGTCCCAGCGTCGAGACGCTGATGTTTTCCTTCTTCATCGACGCACCAAGTTCGCCGAGTTCACCGGGGGCCGACGGCCCTACGTTTGCCAGTCCGTCTGACAGCAGAATGACACGATTGACGTGCTTGTCGTCCATGAACTTACGAACTTCGGCGGCCCCTTTGCTCACGCCACCGAAGAGCGCCGTGTTACCACCCGGCTGAATTGCGCGAATGATGTTTGCCACCTGCTCCTTGTCGGTCAGCTTCGTCGCAGGCACCAGCACGTTGACGTCCGAGTCATAGGCAATGATGGACACAATGTCGCGGGAGCTGAGCAAATCCAGCGCCCCGATCGCAGCTTCGCGTGCTCGCTGAATTTTTTCCCCCTGCATGGAGCCCGAACGATCGAGCACAATCGCCACATTAATCGGCGCTCGTGCACCTTCACGTTTCAGGTGAAAACCTTTCAGTCCCACACGCATCCATGCCTGCTGTTTTTCTCCCGCCTTCAGTACTGAAAACCCTGGTGCCGCATCCAGCGTCAGTTTCCGGATCTCGGCCGGTTCCCGCGCCTGAACGCTGACAGCACTGCACACAAGTAAAGCGGCGACAACCGTCGCCAGATTCCTGAATAAGCTCCGCATGACAAGTCTCCTGATGCACAAACTGAGGTTTTTCGAAAAGAGGATTCGTCAGACCACATCGATCTGGTGCTCTGTCACTGATGGATTGAGGGGTGGCCGGGGTTGGAGGGCGTTAGCCCGAAACCCCTGGGCTTCCTTCGCTCCGCTCAGTCCAGCCCCGGCCACCCGATCCATCAATGCAAGTCTGACACGGCACTAACTGCTGATACCCAGCAGTTCTCGGGCTTCAGCCTGTC
>JANOUN010001102.1:0-7423 GCA_031416875.1 Planctomycetota bacterium
CAGCAGCAGGCAGCCCTGTCCGAGAGCGAAGCAGTTCCCCTTCAACGTGGCTGACGAAAGAATGCGGGAGTCTGCGCCGCAGACAAACGCAAGAAGTCTGGGGTCATCGTGATCGGCGGGTGGGTTGATTGTCATTCGTGGCACGTAACGTGAATGAGCGGAATGACGCGGAATTCCTGAGAATTCCGCTACGGTAAATTTCTTGCCGCTTGCTTTATCCCCCGGAAACCTCAATGCGTCGAGGTTTCGCACGTGCCGCGCGGGGGAGTTCGACGCGCAGGACACCGTTCGTCAGTTTCGCCTGGATTCGGTCGTGATCCACTTCGTCGCTGAGAATGAACGACCGCAGGAAGTCGCCGATGTGGTATTCCTGATGCAGCATCTGAGCGGACTCGGGCACATCTGTGGTGACACGTCCAAAAAGAGTCAGTCGATTGTTCTGCACCTGCAGATCGAGTCCGTCAGAATCTACGCCGGGAAGATCGGCATACAATACCAAGCCGTCCGGCGTCTCATAGATATCGATCGGAGGATTGAACAGCAAACGCGGCTCGCCCGTCGCATTTTCTGGTGCCGGAATCATTGACGTGGATTCGGGCAATTGATTGCGTTCCGGAGATTCTGTCATAAGAAACGGCTTTCTGCAGCAGAGTTCGCTACGGTCCTTCATTCACTTTGATTTGACGAGCTGCTGACGAAGGAGCTTTCGGCAGAGTCACACGCAAAACGCCCGCGCTGTAATCGGCTCGCATTCCATCTTCATTGATGCGATCCGGGAGCTGAATCTTGCGCTGCCATGGTCCGTGGAATCTTTCCTGTCGGCGAAAGGCATCTTCCCCGGCTTCTGCCGGTGGCAATCGCGTGCCTTTAATCGTCAGACAATTGGACGCGATGGTGACATCCAGTTGACTGATGTCGATGCCGGGGATTTCTGCAGTCAGGACATAGCTGTCATCCAGTTCCAGCAGATTGACCTGTGGAAACCGGCGACTGAACCGCACGCCATGCAGCGTCAGGTTGACGCCCTGCAAGAGGCGATCGACCTCGCGTTCAAGGTCTCGAAAGGGATCCCATGGCTGACCCCAGCGAAAAATCGGCATTAGAAACTCCACCGTCAGTGGTCAGGCAGCGCTGCCACGTCTCAACTGTCAAATTGACGAAATACCGCCGCAGCCGTGTTCAGGATGCACACCATGTTCCAATTCTTCAGAAGGCTTCTGCGTCCGACATCCGGGTATCTGTTATCGATGTAAGGTATTGCTGCACAGCAGCTTACTGAGTTTTGTCGGGTTTGTCCCGGCTGTCAGCGGAACTTGGGTGGCTTCTGCCATTTTGCCAGCGCTCCGATCCGGCAAATTTCCGGACGAGACCTTCGCAACGTCGGGAGAAATGCCCGCAGGTTTGCTACCCTGTGGTTGTGTGTTACCCGGATCTGAACAGCGGACCGTCAATCCATGCCCCCAAAACAAATTCCTTTCTCGGCAGTTTACGTTGGCAGCTTCGACCCGATTTCGCTCGGGCATCTGGATATTATTCGCCGCGCGTCGCGAATTTTTGAGCATGTGACGGTGGGGATTGGCGTCAATCCGGACAAGACGCTGCTGTTTTCTGCCGAAGAGCGCATGCAACTGTGCCTGGAGTCGGTCGCCGAATTCTCAAATGTCGATGTGCGCACTTTCGACGGGCTGACAGTTGAATTCGTGCGGCATTGTAACAGCCGAATTCTGCTCCGCGGTGTTCGCACGCTGACGGACATGGAACAGGAATTCACGATGACGCTGGCAAATCGTGTGCTGGACGAAGAAATCGAATCCGTCTTTTTGATGTCCGCCGAACGATATGCTCACATTTCCAGTTCTCTCATCAAACAGATCGCAAGAATGGCGCGGGACGATGTCAGCGTCCGATTGAAGGATTTCGTTCAGCGACCGATCATCGAGGCACTCATCAGAAAACTTCGTGAACAGAAAATATCACAACAGGCTGGAACTGCATGACTTCCGAGTCCGGCGATTTCTCACGGCTTTCATTGTCATTTGGCGTACGTTGCAAGCAAAAAAAGCGATGAGGTTTCATCGCCCTCCAAATCTGAAAGGAACTGCACTATATGGTTAAGACTGCATCCACAATGCTCAGCCTGGGGACTCAGGCACCGGACTTTTCACTGGTCAATATCGACGGCAGGATCGTGTCTCGCACAGACTTTGCAGGCAAGCCGCTGCTGGTTATCTTCATGTGCAACCACTGTCCCTTCGTCATACACATTCGCAAAGCGCTCCAGGAATTTGCCGCGGAGTATCAGGCGAAGGGTCTGGCCATCGTCGGCATCAGCAGCAATGATGTCGCTGTCTATCCGCAGGACGGCCCGGAAAAAATGAAGGAAGAAGCACGCACAGCCGGTTACACGTTTCCCTACCTGTTCGACGGGACCCAGGAAATTGCCAGGGCTTACTGTGCCGCCTGCACGCCTGACAATTTTCTGTTCGATAAGAATCATGGTCTGGTCTATCGCGGGCAGTTTGATTCCAGTCGGCCAGGAAACGGGTTGCCGGTGACCGGACAGGATTTGGGGGCCGCTGCCGACGCCGTGCTGGCCGGCAAACCAGTGTCTGATGTACAGCGGCCGAGTATCGGCTGCAACATCAAATGGAAAGCGGGTGCCGAGCCGGCATACTATACCGGGATTTCCGCAGGTTGATGCGTCAGTGATCTACAACAAGTTTAGCCGCGTGCCCATCGGGCCGCGCTGTCGGTGCCCTTCCAAAACGCGGCCCGATGGGCACGCGGTTAAACAGTCTCTTGTCGAGAACGCGCCGCAGTCATCAACACCACCTATCTCACCAGAACGGAATATGGAATGGCATCGGATCTGTCGATTGCTTTAAGTCAACTTCATCGATTACTGGTGCAGCTTGCTGAGGCCGAAGCAGCGTTTGCCGACGGGCCGCGGTCAATTTCTGTCGCCGAAAAGCAGGTTGCGCAGGCTGAACAGAAGATTGAAGAACAAATGGCTTTGGTCAAGCAGACACGAAAAACTGCCGACGACCTGAATCTCAAGCTGAAGACGAAAGAAACGGAACTCAAAAAACTTCAGGGACAACTCAACGCGGCCGCTTCCAACAAAGAATTTGACATCTTCAAAGGTCAAATCGCCAGCGTCGGCGCGGAACGGTCAGAACTGGAGAACGCCGCGTTCGAAGCAATGGAAGAAATCGATGCGACTCAGGCGAAGTTGCAGGAACTGGAGGCCGAATTGAAGTTCCGTCGTCAGGCGGTTCAGACTCTGCGAGCAGAGGTGGCAGCAAACCGACCTGGTCTGGAAACCATGCTGGAAGAATTGAAGTCGCAGATCGCCGTCGCTGAAAAAGTCATCCCGCCAGGGGAAGGACTATTGGCCTATCGTCGCCTGAGGATTGCAAATGGTGCCGGTGCGCTGGCAGGAATCGAAGATGACTTCTGCGAAGGCTGCAACTGCCGCGTCACCAATCAGGATCTGGTCCGCATTCGCACGGGCGAATTCCTCCGCTGTCGCGAATGCAATCGCGGGCTGTATGTGGTGTAGGCAATCATTCCCAGCGAAAAACGCGGACGGCAACAACAAACGTCACAGCTCCCCAGAGCGTGATCAAGCCCAGCTCGGGCAGAATCTGAAGGACACTGGCTCCTTCCTGCATCACGTGTCGGAGCGCGGCAATCAGCGGAGTCAACGGCAACAGTTCAATCAGCGGCTGAACAAACGCCGGAAAGCGTTTCGCCGAAAAGAATATCCCTGAACCGATCCACATGGGCACCATCGCGAGATTCATGAGCCCTGAGACCGCTTCCAGTGTCTTCGCACGACTGGCGATCAGCAGGCCGATTCCGGCGAACTCAAACGCTCCCAGCGCGATCAACAGCATCACGCTCAGATAGCTGCCGTGATTTACGACGCCAAACACGAATCGCGAAACCAGCAGCACGATGATGATTTCCGGAATCATAAACACCATGCGGCTGAACATCATCGCGGCCACGAAATGGGATTTCTTCATCGGTGTTCCGAGAAAACGCTTCAGCACCTGACGAATTCTCATGTCGACAATCGCATAGCCGACTCCCCAGACGCCGCCGGCCATCAGGCCCATGCCGATCAGGCCCGGCACCAGAAAATCGATGTAGCGGCTGCCGGGTTCTGTGACCGCGAGATCCGTTGTGGCAACAGGATCCTGTCGTCCGGCTGCGCGCTGCAGCACATCGTTGACCGCGTCGCGCGCATACACGCTGCCGGGTCGAGTGGGATCGAACACAAAAGTCACTTTGGCGAGCGGGGCGGCGTCAGCCGCCCGGTCCGTTTTATTTCTCGCGCCGTCCGCCACCACAATCAGTTCACTCTGACCGGACCGAAGCTGCTGCCGACATTCCGCTTCGGAACCCGTCGACACAATCAACTTGGGGCTCGCGCCCAAAGCGGCCTTCAACGCCTCGGAACCCGGTCCGTCCTGAACAACAATGGGAATCGCTTCCAGCGGCTCACTGCGAAACGCGAGGCCCAGAGCAATCATCATCACCAGCGGGAACACATACGACCAAAATACGGCTTCCGGCTGGCGAATAAACTCTCGGAACCGTGCGAGGAACAGCTGGGTCACAGGATGCATTTTCCAGGACGAACTCATCAGACGGCTCCTGTTGCGTCGTCGCTCAAACCATGTCCGGCGAAGTGCACAAAGACGTCCTCCAGAGTCGCCTGCCGCGTTGTCAGCGACGTCAGCCGCAGCCCGCGTGCATTGATCAGGGCGAGCAGCGCCGGGATGGCCATGTGCGGTTCACGGACCGACAGGCATCGATGTTCACTTTCCACTCGCGCTGAAATCACGCCTGGCAAATTCGCACCGAAGTCTTCCGGCAGTGACGTCGTCGCATCTCCGCTCACTGCGAACACGACGACATGCTCGGCACCAAGATCGGCGATCAGTTGCTGTGGCGAATCAATGGCCAGGATCTTTCCCCGATCAAAAATTGCGACGCGGTCGCAGAGTCGTTCGGCTTCGTCCATATAATGCGTTGTCAGCAGCACGGTCCCGCCGGATTCACGGAACTCGGTAATGATCCGCCACAAGTCGCGACGCGATTGAGGGTCCAGGCCCGTGGTTGGTTCGTCCAGAAACAGGAGCTTCGGATTGCCCACGAGAGCCGTTGCCACGGCGACTCGCTGCCGCTGGCCTCCAGACAACGCTTTGATCCGCGCGTTGGCTTTCTCCTGCAGAGATACCTTGGCGATGGCTTCGGATGGTTTCATGCCCGATCGATAGAAACTGCGAAATAGTGTCAGCGTTTCGAGCACGGTGAGTTTTTCCGAAAGCCGCGTTTCCTGCAGCGAGATGCCGATCTCCTGACGAATCTGGTCTCCCTGAGTCGCCCAGCTCTTCCCCAGTACAAACGCATCGCCGCTGGTCGCCTGCAGCAGCCCTTCGCAGATTTCGATCGTCGTGGTTTTGCCCGCACCATTCGGACCGAGCACACCGAAGCACGTGCCCTGTTCCACCTGCAAATCAATCCCCCGCACCGCCTCCACCGGCGGATTCCCCGGCCAGGTCTTCGTCAACTGACGACATTCAATCGCGTAAGTCATGCAGTGCCAATCCATTCAATTCGCAATAGCCAGATGTTTCCGGAGCCGGAAACTTTCGTAGCCGGATTCGTCAGAATTCGGACCGCGGTGCAATCCCGCAACCACCAGCCCGTTGGGATTGTCGTTTTAATCGTTTAACGGCAAGCCGCAGGCGTCGTCGCCAAGTTTCGCCTACGCCTGCGGCTCGCCGTTAAACAAAAATGCCGACACAGGAGTCTAAACCGACAGCCCCCATGCCAATGCGTATTTGAGGTGCCCAGCCGGGCGGCGTCAATTCATCGGAGTCCTGCATTGGAACTCCAGCTCACACAATGAATGCGGCGGTATTTCGTGACCGGGGCGAACGATCGTGTCAAGGTACCTGTCAACCAGCATTCCTTGCTCCCGTCACCACCATTCCCTGCTTTCCAGATTATTCTGCCCCAACGTTCTGCCGTGCCGCACGGGGTGTAGTCGCGGATGATTGTTAAAGTAGGTCCTTTCTGCCGGAAAGGACTTTCGCCGTAAGGCGAACCGCCATAGGTCGCACATCCGCTCCACGTCGCCGCGTGGCCGTCCTTTCGACCGCGACTCGTCGCTGGTCGCGGCGTGGCCGCGAAGTCCTGCTCGGCAAGCAGGACCTACCGAACTCACGTTTTGCATAGTTCCCAACTTCGCCTAGACTACACGTCACCGTGCAGAATCCCCGTCAAGGCACGTTTGCCCTGCATTGAAGCCGTCCACAGCCAGAAGTCCGCACCATGAAGAAAGATGAATACCGTCGATGGTTTTCTGATAAGTTAAGGGGGCAGAATCGTCTCCTGATCGGAGCGATCACCGCAATGGTCGGTTTGGGCCTCGTCGCGACGCTGTTGGAAGCAGGGATTTTCGCTGTCATCGTGTGGCTCGGATTTGTCGATTCATGGACTTCGGCGTTTATCGTGGCGTTTGGCATCTTTGGAGGGATCCTGTTCTTCACCTTTCTGCGTCTGTCCAAACAACTGGGTGATACAGAACATGAATTCGAACAGGAGGGTGAAGCCATCACGATTCGTACGGCTCCTACGATGACCGCCGTCTGGACATACGCACTCGGAAGTCTGGAAATCGACCAAACCTGGGTCGAACGCCTGCTCGGCAAGTTGGCATTACCGCAACGTCTGTTCTGCGCAGCGTTTTCATCGTTGCAGCGGATCGAACAGCTGAAAACCGTTGACATCAACGATTGTTCCGCCGTCATCAGGCTGCTGCACAGGGAGGCAGAACGTGTCGAAGTGAGTAAACTGATAGAGGAATTGCAGCTTCCGAATCTGGCAGCGACTCTGAGACATTTGTCGCTGATTGATGGCGTCATGTTTCTGACACGAAGATCCGTGGGACTCAGTCTGACCAATCGGCTTGTCGAGAATATGGACGAATGGGAAAAAAAACACAAGGCGGCGGATTGAACGCTGACCGATCGCGTCTCGTAGGGTAAGCTTCCAGCTTGCCGAGATTCAATGGCCCGTGTCAACCGGATTACAGTAGAAATCGAAAACTATGGAACTCGCTGAAGTGCGCAAGGTCGCTTCACTCGCTCGACTGTCGTTAAATGAACAGGAACTGACTGCATGTGGTGAGCAGCTAACGGTCATACTTGACTACGTCAGCCTGCTGAACGAAGTGGATACGACGGACATCACTCCCATGCCACATCCGATCCCGGCTGAGAATGTGTTTCGCGACGATGAACGACGGGCGTCTCTGTCCCGCGAAGCCGCTTTGGCAAACGCTCCGAAAACCGACGGGCAGTTCTTCCTGGTGCCAAAGATCCTGGAAGAAAAGGGTGCGTGA
>JANOUN010001103.1:0-2291 GCA_031416875.1 Planctomycetota bacterium
ATTGACCAGGAACTGTTGCCCGTCACCGCCGGATTGATGGCCATGCTCGGCGGCAAAGTGCTATTCGTCGATTCGTAGTTAAGAATTGCCAGCGCGATCTGTTTGAGATTGTTTCGGCATTGTGTTCGCCGAGCTGCCTCACGAGCCTGCTGAACTGCCGGCAGCAGCAGAGCGATGAGAATCGCAATGATGGCGATGACCACCAGAAGTTCAATCAGGGTGAATGCCCTGGGACAGGACGTGTTTCTGCGACTTATCATTGAAAGTTTTCGCTTTCCGGCGTGTCTCACAGCAATTCGCCGAACAAATGCTTCGTTAAAAAGTGGTCCCGCTGCTGACGCCAGAATCCCATGTCTGGAGCATGTCATTTTCTGTGCCAATGTGAAAATACGGGAATTGCAGCGACAGTGGGATAGAATCGCAAGAGCCATGGCGGTTTTTCCGGCCGGTCTGTCGAAATACCGCCACGATCGAGCGAAGACGAATACTGACATTAAACCTCGTCCACACGGCGATGTGTATCGGGATCCGTTCGCACACTCCATAGTTTGCGGTTGTCCCTGAAATTCGCGAAATTCGACAGACAAAGTCAGTTCGCAAAGCGATCGTCTTCCTGTAGATTCGGAAGTTTGCGGCCCGAGACATGGGAGTTTCTGAAACTGACAAGAATCAGTCAGCCGCGATGGCCCTTTTCCCGGTCGATTTTTCCGCACAGAGATGCCCTTTGACATGACATTGAGATTCCATATGAAGCGATTCATAGGTATTCGATCTGTGATCGCTGTTTTGCTTTGCGTACTTTCCGAGCGCAGTCCTGGTTTCGGTGCGGTGCAAGCTGACGAACGGGAATGGCTCTACGTGGCGAATGCTGCTGAAACGGTTTTTGCCACACAGATGAGGTTTGTACAGCTCGAAAAAACACCACCTGAAGACGTGGCCGTGGAATTCGAAGTTTCCCGTGATGCTCGATTTACGCAAATACGCTACGGCAGCTTTGACTCTCGGCGCGTTGCAATAATGATTGTCCCGAAGACAGGGGGAGCAGACCTGTTTGTGGACTCCAATCAGGACCGACGGCTGTCGGAACGAGAACGAGTAACGGATACGGGTTCCGAATGGATCGTTCCAATCAACGCGGAATTCCTTGAAGGTGACAATATTGGCATCGACAAGCGACAGGTGCGGCTTCGGTATGCGAAAGGAAAATTGAGTATCGGGACGGTTGGTTATGTCGAGGGGCAGATCGATCTTGACGGTCGCCGCGTTGCAGTTCGCCGAGTCGATGCCAACGGAAATGGACAGCTTGCTGATCCAGCGGATCTCGTTTGGATGGACCTGAACGGCGACGATCACTGGGATGCCTTTACCGAGCGATTCTCCTTCACACCGTTCTTTCGTTTGAACGGCACGGCGTACACTTGTATCACCGATCTGCGTGGACAGCGGTTTTCGCTGGCGAAGATGGAAGCGACCGGTTCCCTGCAGTTGCAGATCACGGATGCGTTCCGTGTACGAGGTCTGGTGAAACTTGGTGTCGTCATGGCCGGGCGTGCGGGTACTATTATTCATCTGGATCAGAATGGTGCGGCCGTCGAGGTGCCTGTCGATGACTATCGGCCGGTGAGTCTGATCGCGACCTTCGAACGCGATGAATCGCCGAACATCTGGACGTTTGAATTTGTCAGTCGTGGCGTGGATGACAGAACCGAATGGACGCGAGTCGAAGCGAAGTCAACAGCCTCCATTGACCCGTTGAGTGGCCTGACGTTTGGCTGTGATGTCAATCGCGAAGATGCCACCTACACGCCGGGTGCGAGTGTCGTGCTGCAACCGACGCTGGTGACCGTTCACGGACTGCAGATTCAGTCGGGGTATTTCGGGCGAGATTTTGCACAGTCATCCGGTGAACCCAGGGCACGGATGTCGGTCGTGGATGCGGCCACCGGTCGGAGGATCGGCGAAAAGACATCGGGATTCACCTGAGGCACATTTTGTCCGGCCTCGGTCCGAGTGCCACAGGATCAGTCACCTTCGACTCTTGATATTCACGCAGAATTCGACAGCGGCCCACTGGCGGGCAAGTTGCACGCTGTTCGAACAATCAGGATCGTTGAGGAAAAACCGTAGGGACGTAAATCGGTCGCACGTTTGACACGATACCAACGGGCCAACGGCGGGGAGTTTTATGGTGACCGCCACGCGGCGATGTTCTCGCAAGGGCGTGAAAAGGAATGCGAGTCGGCGGAGCGACATCGCCTACGTAGCTCAGTCGCTCCGCCGACTGAGATTCC
>JANOUN010001104.1:0-1799 GCA_031416875.1 Planctomycetota bacterium
TGAGACAATTCGTTGTAGCCGAAGTCGTAAGGCTTCGGGCTGAGTCACGGCCACCTCCGAATTTTCACAAATTCGGCTACAACCCAGGTGATCGACCTGCACGCAATATGTGGAGTTTCTTCGTGGGTCGATCAATCCAGGGATTGCCATTACACTCCTCCGTCAAGCTGACTCCGCTCGGCCTCGGCACCTTACCCTTGGCGGCTCAGCCTGCAGATTTTTCCTCAGCAACTCAGGGTCTTCGCATGTCGGAAAACGCAGAGTCATCAGGCATCGTGGCACGTTGGAATAAACTGCCACTGTATTGGCGAATTCTGGTTGCCCTTTTGATCGGAGTCATCACCGGGGTGATGCTGGGCAAGCGCGCCATGATCTTTGAATTGCCGAGCAAAGTCATCCTGCAATTACTGGGAGCACTCGCGCCTCCACTGATCCTGATCGCGGTGACGCATGTCCTGATGACCACTGAAATCTCCGGACGAACGGCGAGACGACTGGCCGGACTGCTGTTGCTCAACACGACTGTCGCCATCCTGATCGGCCTGGGAGTTGCCAGCGTCGTGCGTCCGGGATCGTGGTCCAAATTCGACGCGCCACAAGCAGCGGTGGCAGGCGAAAAACCTGGAGGAGGCATCTCGCCGGTTGATCTGCTGGTACAGAACGTCCCGCGGAGCATTCTGGGACCACTGGGCGACAAGAGTAATATTATCGGCGTCATCCTGATTGCCATCGCCTTTGGAATCGCTTTGCGTACGGAAAAGAACAAACCGATCCGCAACGTGCAGGACGTAGTTGAAATTGCTTACGCCGTGCTGCTGAAAGTCCTGCACTGGATTATTGCCCTGGTTCCGCTGGGTGTCTTCGCGATCGTTGCCCGAGTCGTCGGCACAGAAGGATTCGGCCCGTTCAAGGCGATGGGGGCTTTCATCTTTTCCGTACTTCTTGCGTTACTGTTGCAGGCCATGTGGTATCTGATTCGCATCCGGCTGTTTTCCTGGGTGCGCCCGCTGGACATGCTGAAACAAATGCGCGATGCATTGATGATGGCATTTTCGACAGCAAGTTCAACCGCCACCATGCCGGTGACGTATGCCTGTCTGACGGAGAAAGTCGGCGTGCGCGAAGAATCCGCCAGCATGGGCGCGCTGGTCGGTGCCAACTTCAACAACGATGGTACAGCTTTATACGAAGCGATGGCGGCACTGTTTATTGCTCAGATGATTGGCCAGGACCTGTCAACCACGCAGCAACTGATCATCATTCTGACATCAATCATCGCTTCGGTCGGAGCTGCCGGAATTCCGGAAGCCGGTCTCGTGACCATGACGCTGGTTTTTACCGCCGTCGGTCTCCCCGTCGAGTACATCGCACTGCTTCTCGCAGTGGACTGGTTCCTCGACCGCTGCCGGACCACAATCAATGTGCTTGGCGACGTCAACATCAGTTGCCTGCTCGATGGAAGAACAAAACAGGTGATCCCCGCAATCGCCATGCAGGCAGCGATCGAAACGAGCTAGTGTCTGTCCTTGAATGTGTTTGAGTAGATGAAAGGCTGCTATTTCCAGGGAAAAGGCTCCCTGAAGATGAGATGGAAAACCATAGTGTTGATTGAAAACGTCAGCAAAACGGAATTTCTTCACTCAAATCTTCGTGGAGCCAGGGATGCGAAAAGGATACTCAACACAACTGCGACTGGATAGTCTGCCCATTAGTGTGCGACTCTGCCGCAAGCCACCGAAAGCGACGTCTTCGGCCCGAATACTCTGCAGGCGTTCATCGCTCGCACCGAACGAGTGATG
>JANOUN010001105.1:0-5589 GCA_031416875.1 Planctomycetota bacterium
TTCTTCGAACACCGCAGGGTGCCACTGCGCCAAACAATTCGCTCGCGACCTCATTTTACGGACACGCACGAGCCACTAATTCTTCCCAACGTCTGCGGTGGTCGAAGACTGGGCGGTAGGAAAGTTGCACTGGACATCTTGATCGGTGTTGAAGGAGGATTCGTTTTGTGGGCGTGATTTGTTGCGCGAGTTCTGGCAGGGAGGTCAGAGATGGGTGCAGTTCTGGGCGAAAAGGTGTATCGGTTACTGGAGACACGTCCTCGCGTTCTGATGAATTCACTTCTGCGGGGGCGGGCCAAATGGAAGGAAAAATGTGGCGTGGGGAAAATTGAGCTGCAGGCGTTTCGAGGCAAGGTGCGCGACCTGGAACTGAGTCGCGAGAAGTGGCGAATTCAGGCGGAAGGAAGCGAGGACCAGCGACGAGATCTTGCGCAGCAGCTGGAGCGTGCCAATGAGCAGAACACGCGGCTGGAAGAAAGAATTGCGGATCTCGAAGCAGAGCAAAAAAAGTCCCGGCGTCGGTGATCGAATCCACGCACGTTCCCGGTCATCAGTATTCGCTTGAACAAATCAGTTTTGTCGTTCAGGAACTGATCCTGAATGCACGGACCGGGTTTCGAGGTGCGTCTCGGGTGGTGGGTTCCGTTGCAAGGGTGTTTGGGCTCAACTGGGAAATTCCGCACCACACGACATGCCGCGCGTGGTTGCAGCGGATCGGACTGTTCCAGTTGCAGCGCCCGAAAGACATGGCGGATGATTTCATCTGGATTGTGGACCACACGGTGCAAATCGGACAGGAAAAGTGCCTGGTCATTCTGGGGTTGCGTCTGCGTGACATGCCTGCGGCGGGAACCGCTCTGAGTCTGTCGGATCTGCAGTTGCTGAATCTGCTTCCGGTCACGCACTCAGACAAGCAAGTCGTGAACGAACAGTTGGAATCCACAGCGAAACTCACCGGAGTGCCCCGAGCCATTCTCGGCGATCACGGTGGCGATTTGCATGGCGGCGTGACGCTGTTCTGTGAGTCACATCCCGGAACAGCGTCGCTCTACGACATGACACATAAAGCCGCCACACTGCTCAAAGCACGGTTGAACAAGGACACTCGGTGGATCTCATTTTGCAGTCAGGCCGGACAGACAAAGGTCAAAGTCCAACAGACGGAACTCGCATTCCTGATGCCACCATCACAACGCAGCAAGGCGCGCTACATGAACCTCGCGTCACTGCTGCGCTGGGGTAGAGCGATTCTGTCGGTGCTTGACCGACAACCGGACACTGTGTTACGACATGGAACAGCCGCGCGACTGGAAGAGAAGTACGGCTGGCTCCGGGAGTTTCGCAACGATCTGACTCTGTGGTCCGAATACCAGACTTTGCTTGAAGAGTCGGTCGATGAAATCCGTCGTCATGGGTATTCCCGGTCGTCCGCATTTCAGGTGGCTCTGCGTGTCCAGCCACATATGCAGACAATTACTGGCCGTGAACTGAAAGATCAGTTATTGACGTTCATTGCGGAGGAATCCGCATCGCTCGCTTCGGGCGAACGCATTCCCGGCAGCAGCGAGCCTCTGGAATCGTCGCTGGGGAAACTGAAGTCATTCGAAGGCGATTTCGACAAAAGCGGTTTTACGGGTCTCCTTCCCGCCTTCGGTGCCCTCATCGGAACACTGACTCCTGAAACGATCTATGAGGCGTTGGTATCTGTCCCCGGCAAAAACGTGCAGCATTGGATCACGCAAAACCTTGGACAAACCTTCCTCTCGAAACGCCGACTCGCTCTCCAGAATTAGCGCAACAATTCCCATGTGAACAAAAACGGCAGGCTATAACAGATTTTCAACTGCCCAGTACGCACCTACTGCGTCGTTCGTCATCGACGGGGTGGCCCGTCTCTTCCTCTCTTCTTGCCTGAATCGCAACCACAAACGTCGCGACTCATGCGGTTTTGTCAGGGGTTCTGAATTCATGATTCTCATAGCACCTTTTTCAACCAATCCGGGATAGTCAAACGTTGGAACCTTGCTCATGAACAAAGCATTTGTGCGTGAACCCGATGCGGACGGTCGAGTCCTGTGTCCTCGCTGCGGAACGCCGGGAACGGCGGTGGGAACCGGTCCATTGGATACGCATATTCAGGAATCAGTGCGGCCCAGGATGGCGGATTCGGCATGGTATTGCAGCCACACTGCCTGCGAAGTTGCGTACTTCAACATGTTCGAACAGATTGTTCTGGTGAGTGAACTTCGCACGCCCGTCTATCCTTATGATATCGATGCGCCGATCTGCGCGTGTTTCGGATTGACATGGGATGACGTCGATGCTGACTCGCGGGACGACGCCCCGGTGCGAATTCGGCAATTGCTTGAGAAATCAAAGTCACCTGAGGCTCACTGCCAACGCGTCGCCGTGGATGGTCAATGTTGCATCCGTGAGGTACAGCAGCTCTATCTGAAACTGCACAAAGCCCGATGACCTGAATGGATCATCGGGCTCTGCGGAAACAACACATCAATGGCGGGATTTTTGACTAGCGGGTCATGAACGTTTCTGCGGCTTGTTCTGCGGTACGATAGTCATCGCGGTCGGTGAGCAGCACGGTGTACTGAGTTTTCTGACGCTGGCGATAGACTTCCATCCGGACAGATGAGCCGATATCTGACAGGCTGACGAGGTTGATCAGGTGGTTTTCGTCGATCACGGTGACGCCATTGAACGATACGATCACATCATCCGGACGCAGCCCGGCAATCACAGCGGGACTTGACTTATGCGAATAGACTCGCACGATTCTGGCACCGAGGGATCGGGAAAGGCCCAGTCGCTGAGCTGCGGAATCCGTAAAGTTGTTGTCCAGTTCGACCCCGAGATAGGCTCGCCGAACTTTGCCGTGCTGGACCATCTGGTCAAACACATGTTTGACCAGGTTACTCGGGATACTGAACCCGATTCCTTCATTACCGCCGCTGTTGGACGCGATCGCCGTATTGATTCCCACGACGCTGCCGTAGATATCGATGAGCGGGCCACCACTGTTGCCGGGATTGATGGCGGCGTCAGTCTGAATAAAGTCCTGATTCGTTACGGACTGATCGGACGTCAGTGAAAGGTCGCGGCGGCCTTTCGCACTGACGATCCCCATCGTCACGGACTGGCTGAGTCCGAAGGGGCTGCCCACGGCCAGAACAAAGTGCCCGATTTTCACAGAATTACTGTCGCCCCAGCGTGCGGTCGGCTGTCCCCCGTCTGCAATCTGGATGATCGCAATATCGCTCTCCACGTCACGGTAGATTTTTTGCGGATGAACTGTGGAACCATCGGCAAGGACAATATCGATGGCTGAATTCTCTGCATCACGAATCACGTGGTTGTTTGTAATCACGAACAATCCGCGAACCGACTTACTTCGCATCAGCACGCCGGAACCAGTCTCTTCCACCTTACGTTCAGCTTCAACGCGAATTGCCTGAATATGCACGGCCGACGGCATGACGGCGTCAGCGATGTCGGAGATGTGATTGCCGCTCTCCACCAGAGCCGCGGCATTCGCGGGAACACGGGTTTCGTAGTTTCCTTCTTCACTGACGGCTCGTGCGGACTGAGTCAGCCGCATCGATTCCAGATGTCCACCGATCGCCAGACCGATAGACAACATGCCGATTGAAGCAAGAATTGATGTTTGACGTCGCGCCATCAACGCACTCTCCGGGGAAAGTATCACATCCTGTGGCACGGCTCCTTCCGTATAGAACTGGATTGATATCTCTGAAGACCCGCAATGTGCCTTGCGGCATGCTGAGGGGTGAAATCAGAGCTCAGGTGACTTGCCTCCATGGCGTCATCGATGGCAATCTCTCAGTGACTGCAATCGTTCATGACTGCAGACGAAGGGATCTCCACACTGGGTATCGATCCGCGGTTTAAGCCAAAGCAACTCGAATCAGGTCGATTCTGCCGATCTTCGCCAGACACCAGCTGCTGTGCTGTGAAGACGGAAGAATCGTTACAGTGGGTGCATCAAATTCCCATCGCGGGCTTAGCCCGCAACGCAAAAAAAGGCCCGACATCCGGGAAAGATGTCGAGCCTTAAAGAGTGGACATGACCGGCCAGGCCGCAGATGGCCCTGGATTATGGTTGAAGTTCAGAGCGAGGAGTCCCAGGCAGCAGCTGGTCTTGCGGAATCGGCCGCAGTTGCTCATCAATGACCGGCCCCGGATGATCAACTCCCTGCAGGTGTTCGTGCTGTCCCGGAAGGGACTCCTGTTCGAATTCTGGCCCCACTGGACATTCGGACTGATGTCCATTCGGCTTAGCTTCGAGTTCCGGGAATCTTAATGCTGACGTGCCTTCATTTGTTGTCCGAGGCACATTGCTGGTGCCCGGATATTCTGTCACCTTCATGTTCGGCACGCCGGTCGAGACACAGTCTGGTCGATTCGCGTTGCCGTATCCTGCCGCTCCGGAAAGACCACAGGAACCGCAGATACCACTCGCTCCGCACTGTCCGCCACATGAACCGCAGGTGCCACAACTTCCGGAATGCAACATGATCTGGCCTTCACAGCCCACGATGTCGTTGTGGCCGACATTCGTGTTGCATTCGTTGTTCCTGAATGCCGAACCAGCGGTGAATGCACAGCAGTAACCTGTGCCATGATGGCCGCCAGCCTTGCGATGGCCTGAGAACGAGTAGGACTGATCGATGCTGTCGATGGCCTTCGCGAAGTCTCCCAATTCGCTGTTGACCGATTTTTGCAGGCAGACCATGCCGGTCATCAAACCGATCACCAGCACCGTTCCTACAATGACAATTTCCGCAGACAGGATCACTCCGTACTCATCCTGCCGAAGCGCTTTCAGCAGATTCAACATTGGTATTCTCCAGATACAAATCAGAGGGAAACAGTTCCGTGGCGTGAAACCACGGTGTTCGTTGGCAGACTTAAAGCGGGTCTGCCAGCCGGTTCGTCGTTTGATTGATGAAGTGGCGGTTCCATGGAGCGTCGATCAGGAAGCACCCGATGCGAGAATGGGGCATCAATGCCCCATCTCGCGTCGGACGAACACAGCGACTGAAAATCCTCTCAGCCGCAGGCGGTTTCTCAGGCCGCCGTCTCCCTCTCTCGCTGCAAACAAAGCCCGGTCGCACTGCGAAGGAATGTCTCTCTCGGGTCCGTTACCGGCTGGCTCTCTGAAAGTCAGCAGCCGACAGCGGCTCTCGCATTCCTCGCAATTCATGCAACCGTTCTCGTCACAACAATTGTTTGAGAATGCACAGCCCGTGCCATCGGAAGTTTCGGCACAGTCGGCAGCACCGGAACATGATCGCAACCGCTTGCTGCAAAAGATGTTACGAAACAAACGTACCTGCAGGCAAGATGCGAATTTTCCAAATGCGCGCAAAGTACCGTTAACGCC
Source organism: Planctomycetota bacterium (assembly GCA_031416875.1). Taxonomy (GTDB): domain Bacteria; phylum Planctomycetota; class Planctomycetia; order Planctomycetales; family Planctomycetaceae; genus SXXK01. The sequence continues at coordinate 5,420 of JANOUN010001105.1, forward strand.
GATGTGAACGGTTATGTCAATCGAACCGAACGTTCGGAAGTTGTCGGCTGATTGGGGCGCACGTGGGTCGAGCTTGCCGGACTGCACTTCGCGGCTTGGAAAAGGGGTCAGGCTTGGAAAAGGGGTCAGGAACCAATAGTGCGCAGCACCCATCGGGCCATTTGGCTATT
>JANOUN010001106.1:0-4438 GCA_031416875.1 Planctomycetota bacterium
TCATAGCGGCCGCCGGAGCAGACGCTGCCAATGTCCGGAAGATCACCGAGCAGCGTTTCGTAAATTGTCCCGGTGTAATAATCCAATCCTCGCGCGATGGAAACGTCGAGCGAAACTCGCGCGGCTGGCCACCCACAGCCATTCACCGCCACAAACAGTTCCCGTAAATCCCGGAGGCCAAGTTCACCGATTTGACTTCCAGCCAACATGCCTTCCAGCGACGACAGGATTTCATCTGGGGACCCCTTGAGCTGAGCCATATTGAGCACCTGATTCGCACCGTCGGCCGGGATGCCAACCTTTTCAACCATCTCCGCCACAACGGCATCTCGCCCGATTTTATCGAGCTTATCCAGTGATCGAAGAATGCCGACAGTGTGTTCCAGCAGGCCGCACTTTTCCAGCAGGCCATTCAGCACTTTGCGGTTATTGACGCGGATTGTGAATCGCTCAATCCCAATGCGTTCAAACAGATCGTTGATCACAAACAGGGTTTCAATGTCGGCGGAGTTGCTCAACGTGCCAATCGTGTCGAAATCGCACTGCATGAATTCGCGGAAACGCCCGCGGGCTGGCCGTTCTCCGCGCCAGACCGGGGCGATGTGATAGCGTCGGAACGGGAGTCCCAGTTCCTGGACATATTGAGCGGAAAAGCGTGCGAGTGGCACAGTCAGGTCGAATCGCATCGCGACATCACGGTCGCCCTGATCCGTGAAGCGGAAGACTTGTTTGTCCGATTCTTCCCCGCCTTTACCGAGCAGGACTTCGGCGTATTCCAGTGCGGGTGTATCGATCGGTGCGAAGCCGTAGCTGCGATAAACGGACCTCGCGATATCAATCAGGTGTTCGCGGGCCATCATCTGGTCGGGCAGGAAGTCGCGAAAGCCGCGGAGGGTCTGTGGTTTGATGCGTTGTTTTTTTTCGGACACGGAAATAATACTGCCACGAGGTGAAATGTTTGACTTACAAAAAGCAGGGGAGCATGCGCACGGCGGCATCTTATACCGCGCGGTGGAGGATGACCCATTCGTTTAACCGCGTGGGCAACGCCCCGCGCGTGGGAATCCATCCAACTGGACTGTAAGCGCGGCCCGGTGGGCACGCGGTTAAACGAGCCAATGCCAACCGCATGGAGTATAAATCAATGCCGCTCGCGGGGCCAGACGACGGCGGAAAAAAGGGCCGCGTTGCTTTCGCGACGCGGCCCTTCGGTTTTGAAAAGTCCTGCATTCCGCAGGCATTCATTCAGATTTCACCGATCTTATTCCGGAGATACCACCAGTCGGGCAGGAGGCACCTGTCCGGCCAGAACTCCGAAGGCTTCTCGCAACAGCAATGTCTGGGCAGCGGTTGAAGTCCCGGCCGGTACGACGATGTCGTAGCCACCGGAGATTTTCGCAATCGCTTTCAGAAGAGCCGTGTCCGCTCCGGAACCGACGCACAGCGTGTGGATGACAATGTCCTGATCAGCTGCCAGTTTCGCCTGATACAGGGCATACTGAGCGTTCACGTTGCTTGTCGTGTAGTCTGCGGTGCCGTCATCGTTATAGTCCAGCAGAGCATTCCAATCCCAGCCGGATGGAAGGGTGAAGCCGGATGGACTGATATTCGGGATACCGTCCGTCATCAGCAGAATGGCCTTTTGAGCACCATATCGACCATCGGAGTTAATCAGTCCAACCGCTTTCAGGATGCCATCACCCGTCGCTGTGTTGCTGGAGTAATGTCCGGCCTGTTTGTGCTGCTGAATGGTGTCGATGTCTGTGTAACGAGTCGACATCAGATCAGTCCCGAGGTTGACCGTCACACCGGCTCCATCTTCAGTCAGCCCGGTTTCTACGCGAGCATTAACAGCGTAATTGACGAGCCCAAGGTTGTCGCCATAGCTCAGATCGGTCATGAACTCGCAGAATGTGTTCATCCCCATCTTCATCCCATGAAATGGATAATGAGGAACTCGCCACAGGTCTTCGGACAGTGAGTTCGAGGTGCGGGTTTCCATTAAATACACGCACAGCGTGCGATATCCGTATTTCTTCCGATAACTTTGGTTGTTGAGGTTAGTGTTGGTGCGTACATAGTCCGCGTAGGCCAGCCAGCGTGACTTGCTGGTCGAGATCGAAGGTTTTCCGAGACGCAGTCCGGTGGACGTGTTCTTGCCTTCCTGAGGAAACGGAATGGCACTTTCGTTGATACGCGGGAAGTAGCCCGGAGCAGTGGTTTCTGCCACCGTGGACCAGGTGCTGCTGGTTGTCAACGCCCTTCTCAGCTGACCGTTGTACGTCCCCTGCGTGAATCGCCGATAGTTGTACCCCCCGGATGTCGTGGAGTAGTAGTCATCGCCTGAACTGTTGAATGACCATGTGTCGTAATAGTTCTTTTCCGGCGTGTACAAACCAAGAGCTTCAATCGCGGTCTGACTGCTGTCACTGGAGTTCGAAGTGCCGACCGCAGAATTGAGCAGTCCGAAGCCCGTCGATGGAAACTTTTTCGTCGAGGCGTCATTGCTGAACCGCACATCGGATGCCACGAACGCGGACCAGATGGCGTCCAGATTGGCTTCGACGCCGGCCTTGGTAAGACGGCTGATTGTCGCCGAACTCATGCAACTGTCGTCATTCATCGAGGCGGAATAGTCCAGCGTACAGACGATGTCGCGTGATTCGATGAAAGCCGTCGCGGAAGATGTAATCGATTGAGCCCGTTCGCCAAGCACAGGAGCAAAGATCAATGGCAGCTTGGCATCTGGTGCTGAAGAATTGCGGTTGTCCTTCCGAATATTGACTTTCACACAGTTGAACGGCCCGGTGCCCCATGTTTCGGTGTAAGAGACGCCGTCACTTGCCAACATTCGCCGACCCAGCAGGACGTCTATGCTCGGATCAATGTAGAATCCGTTCAGATTGGCGACATACACAGCGATGGCTCGTGCGTCCGCCGCAGCAGCTGTCTGCACTGCAGCCATATCCAGTCCTGTTTCTGAACTCCCTGACGCATCACGCACGGCAACGACGATCTCCTGCGCTGCCGCCAGAGCCGCCGCGTCGGCAGCGGCCTGCATGCGTGTCTTGGTGACAGTGATCATGCCGAGGTCCACCGACATGCCCACGAATGTCATGGCTCCCAGCATGCAGATCACTGCCAGCACAAAAAACACTCCTTTGCGATGCTCCTGCCGGAACGGCCATGCCCCGGTTTTCTGATTTGTTCTTTTCATTCCAATCCTGCTTTCTTGAATAGTCCATCACATCACGGGGTCATCACATTCCGGCGATTCAAAACGGCTCGCCGTCGGCCTTCTTTACCAACGGTCGATACTTCAGCAGCAGCGACCGAAACGTCATCTCTTAATTTGAAAGCGATCCACCCTTCGTGGTCGCTCGCATCACAACCGATGACTTCAGTGTCTTTCCGGCAAGGTACGTCAGCGGAAAGACACTCACGCTCGCATACGGCAGCGTGACTTCGAGCCGCACAAACTGCAGATCGTTGTTTTTGTTGGCAAGGTCAAAGGTCTGGCCGACATTGGCACCGTCGGCATGTGTGATTGTGACCGTCGACTGGTTGCCCTTGAGTCCTGCCGCCGTAATAAAATTCTTCAGATCCTGCTCTACCTTTTGGTTCGGCGTCTGGTTGTCATGAACAATGTATCTCCAGTCCATCGCGGTCAGTCGTCCCGATTCACGGCAGGCCGACTGCAGAATCGTAGACGCTCGGAGAGCCGACCCAATCTCCAGAATCCCGAGCACCATGACGATCAGGACTGGCAGCGTGACTGCGCACTCCACCATGGCGGCGGCCTTGCGGTTGCTGTACTGGACGGGAACCCGATTTCGCTGTCGTCGCATCGATGTCAGACTTCGCATGTCTATTCCTTCCTCATGACGCACTGACCATAGACAATCAGCCCGCCCAGCCATCTTGGTCCCAGAATCGCCACGTCAGAATAGGGCACCGAGACGCGTACAATGAAAAGTTGCCGACGTTCGGCAGTGGACAGTTCGATATTGGGCAGCGCGGAGTAATTGATCGTTGACGCATTGACGCCGGTCACGTCGAACGCATCGGCATTTTTCACAAGGATCGTCGCGGCTGCGGCTGGAATTGCCGAACCGACAACCTGATTCGCGAGGTCCGTCACATCGGCCGTCGTCGCTGTCTCACTGACACCCAGCCGAGCGGCGCGCCGCGGAGTTCAACGTGTGGATGGTCATAAAGACGTGGCCGAACTCAATGAACCCGAACAGAATCAGAAAGAAGACAGGAAGCACTATTGCCGTTTCAGTGATCGTAAATCCTTCACGTCCCTTTTTGGTTCAAGGGGGTGCGATCTGCTCAGTGCGCCCGAAAAGCAGCGTTTTTCCGGACCTGAAGCTGCATTAGACGTTTGATCCGTTCCCGAACTATGACTTTTGCTAATTGGCAATGTGGGAAACAC
>JANOUN010001107.1:0-3732 GCA_031416875.1 Planctomycetota bacterium
GACATTGAATGGGCGTCCATCGCTGCAATGGAATGCAGTACCCGGTGCTCTGTCTTATGAAGTGTGGATCAATACCGTGACGACAACTGGCTCGCGACTTTATCATCGAGGGACATCGACGGCTGGTTCCTACCGACCAGACGTTGCGTTCGCTCCCGGAACATATCGGGCCTGGATTCTAGTCACGATGCCGGACGGAGTTTCGCCGTGGGGCGTGGCTCGCGATTTTCAGGTTCTGGCAATACCCGAATGGCAGAATCTGCCAGGCCTTGAATCCCGGCCGGAGATCATTCGCTGGAGTCCCGTCGGAGGATTGAGCAACTACGAAGTCTGGATTTCCAACATGGACACGAAGACTCGAGCGTATTTTGAGACGAATCTGAGTTCACCTCAGACGTCGTCGTCCGTGCTGTTGCCACCCGCAAATTATGCCGCGTTTGTTCGCGGAAAAGCGGGCAACGTCTGGACAGACTGGTCAGATCGATTTCTGTTCACAGTATTCCGCGCGCCTGTTGGAAATGTCACCGCCTCGGTGGCGGACAATACACTGAACGCTTCATGGTCAGCGGTCAATGGGGCAACGTCTTATGAAGTACTGGTTCGCGATGGTGCGGGAACACTGGTCTCTCGCTTCACAAACATCAACACAACGTCATACCGCGGTCCGGCATCAAACGGGCTGAAGCCGCTCGCTCCCGGAGTCTACGGACTCACTGTCGTGGCATATTCCGGCGCGCGGGCAATCACGGTTCCCGGTGCTGCAAAGATCCTGTACGTCACGCAGGCACCAGATGTCAGGTTGACGACAACTTTCGCGGAATGGGACGCCATTCCTGGTGCATCGGGATACAGTTTTCGCATCAGAAAAGAAGGTGAGGCATCGGCCACATGGGTCGATACGACTGCGACAAAGGTCGTGTTCAGTACTCCGCTGGGGCCTGGAAAATTTGTGATCGATGTTCACAGTCACTATCCCGACGGAACGGTCAGCAAGACGTCAATGAACACTTTTGAACTCTTTCGACCGGCCGTCGAACTGCTGCCGTTCCCGGCGGAGACGGCAGATGCAACGCCCGTCATCTCCTGGAATTCTGTCGTCTGGGCAGAAAAATACTCGGTGCGGGTCGTCAGAGCCGGAGATGTCAGCCCTGCGTTTCAGGCCGAAGTCAGCGGAACCTCGATGTTGCGTGTCTCTACGCCTCTGCCCAACGCCACATACCGAGTCTTCGTGCTGGCGCTGGCAGCCGATGGTTCTCGCAGTGAACCCGGCAATGGCAAATCGCTTCGCATCGGGGCTCCCCCGGCAACGCTGACCTATTCGGCAGGAATGCTGTCATGGAGTTCGGTTGTGGGTGCAACATCGTATGATCTCTGGATCAACTCTGATGGACCGCCCGCTAGAGTACAGATCGTGCGCGAGCCGAATCTGACGTCTGAATCGTACCGTTTTTCCTCATCGCTTCCGAAAGGCAGATACAGCGTCTGGGTTCGAGCGAAACGTGCAGAGGCCGGTGCCGTTTATGAAGGGAGCTGGAGTGCCGGACTCACGATTGAAGTTACCTGAAGGCCCAGTTCGTCATTGCCCACATCTGTGACTTTCAGATCATACTGAAGGTGGGTGCTTTGGAGACGAAACTCAGCCGACCGCTACCTGCATCCCTTGTCGCACAGTGTGGGAACTCTGACGAACCAGGTGCGTAGAATCAGCAATCCTTGGCTCCACCCGGCGCAAAGGCTTGTCTTTACCCGCGTCGCCATTGAAGAATCCGCCCTTTTCGTTCAACCTGAGCCAGCGGCGATGTTGCTGCTCCGGTTCGGCGCCTCACATCTGCTGTGTTGAAACCGGGCCAGTGGAGTCACGGCTCCATGCGGGCAAGCCGCAATGGTGGCCAGGTGGTGATCTTTCGGGATTTTCTTTCCTGAAAAGGCGTTGAGGTGGATTGAGAAATACATGCCTTAGGGTTTAGTATTGAGCAGGCCAGCAGGGTGACGTTCCCCTCGCGGACCCGTGCCTGTTTCTTGAAGGAGGTTCAAATGATTCGTTCTGCAACAACTTTCGCGCTCATGACCATTTTGATTTCAAACGCATTGGCCGACGAAGCAGATAAACCAAAACTCGGGAAGGTTTTTTATCCCGATTCAATTCGCTTTGTTTCGAATACCAGTGAAGATCGTGAAGCGGCGACGATGATTTTTGAAAATTTCATATTGGCAACATCGGACGGAAAGGGCGACGTGCTGGAATCCCGCACAAAGTCATTCTCGGTCGCGAACAAAATCGAAGGTAAAGATGCCGTTTCAGTTGCACTGGACGTTCGAGGCTTCGTTTCTACCCAGGATGGAGGCCGCGTCGCCATCATCGTACAAGCCGGGGGAGAGACGACGCTTGTGGATCTTAGCAAGGCGATCGCTGGGGGGGCGTCAAAGCCACGTGACCCGGAAGATTCGCTCTATCTGGCGGCAAAGGAAAGCAGCAAAGCGGCTGGTTTCACAGTGAGCAGTCGCTCGAAGGGGAGCGAGGACTATTTTGTCCGTGTCCCGGTGAAACTTGCAAAGGGGCAGCCGCTGCAAGCGACTGTACTCCTGCTGGTCGATCGCCTTCCTGAGACAGGGTCCTGGGCCCTGGTCACGGTTGACAGCATCGACATCACGGTCAAGGCCGATTCTGCTCCGAAGAAAAAGTCCGAGAAATCAGCGGATACTGAAACGAGCGAGAAGAAAACGACCGAGACTTCGGACAAGAAAGAGTCGTCAGAGAAGAAAGATTCTCCCGCAAAGAAAGAGAGCACGAAGTCTGAAGACGGTGAGAAATCATCATCAAAGAAGAACACCGAGCGAAAGCCCGACAGCAAGAAGCCCTCTGACGATGAGTAGTCTGGCACTCGGCGTGTAACCAGAAAAATCACACACACCTCAGAAGCCCGACATTCGCAGGATGCCGGGCTTCTGTGTTTGCTGGCATCAGAGCACCGGCAACAGAGGAAGAACAAGAAAAGGGGAGAACACCATCGCAAACAGCGTGCGTTCTACATCCGCTCTCGAGGTGAGTGAGCTCGCATCGTTTCCGGCAGGCATGACGTCGTGTTTCTTCGAACAGATCGCCCCGCTCAACAATCTGAAAAAGATCTCAATGCCGCTCTTTGTCGTCCAGGGCGGCAACGATCCGCGAATTCCCATGTCAGCAGCCGAACAGATGATCGCGCGAGTCAAATCGAACGGCAGCCCGGTCTGGTACCTGATGGCCAAAGACGAAGGCCACGGCTTCCGCAAAAAGAGCAACGCCGATTTTCAGTTCTACGCCACAGTGCTGTTCGTCAGACAGCATCTGCTGGGAGATTGAGAGCCGCAAACCAGTGCCATTGATCCGAATCGTGCAGTGGTTGTACGCTACTGCGGAGCTTGCCTCCATAGAGCGATAATCACCACCAGAATCGAAAAACATAATGCGTCCAACGCACGACGCCACCATGCAGCTCGGGGACTGTCGCTTTAGTCGTTTAACGGCAAGCCGTAGGCGTCGTTGCTGTTTCGCCTGCGCCTGCGGCTCGCCGTTAAACGAAAGTGCCGACGTTGGGGACCTAAACGACACTCCTCAAGTCAAGCCGGGCAGTGATGTTGTTTTCGCGTCCTGAGACCGTACAATCCTTTCACCGAGAACTGCGGTACGTCTGTGAAGGAGGACTAAGAATGTCAATTGCTGAAAGAGCGAAAGAAGTTTACGAACTGGAACTG
>JANOUN010001108.1:0-5401 GCA_031416875.1 Planctomycetota bacterium
TGAAGGACAACAACCAGGTGAAGGACAACAACCAGGTGAAGGACAACAACCGGGTGAAGGACAACAACCGGGTGAAGGACAACAACCGGGTGAAGGACAACAACCGGGTGAAGGACAACAACTGGGTGAAGGACAACAAGAAGGCGGGTCGCGAGGTGATGGTCAACAGCAATCATCAACTCTTCTTGGCGGCGGACGTGAAAGTAACAATGGTCGAGCCGCCGACAACGGCTCCCGTCCATTGACGGGGAACGAATTTACGGAATGGTCCGATCAGCTTCGCGACATCGAAGAGATGCTCGACGATCCGGAATTGCGCAATCGAGTCGCACAGGTCCGTGATCGAGCGCGAGCGATGAGAGCTGAATTCAAGCGGCATGGCGAACAGCCTCAGTGGGACCTGGTGAAATCACAATTGCTGTCCGAAATGCAGTTGCTTCAGCAGCGCATCAGTCAGGAACTGGCTAAGCTCGATTCAGATCGCGCGATGGTACCGATCGACCGTGACCCCGTGCCGGAAGAATTTGATACACTCGTGCAGAAGTACTATGAGCTATTGGGCCGCGAACGAGACAAATGATGACCGCGACTGCCGACTTGATGAATCCCAGCGTCGTGATGGCGATTCGTTCGCTGGAAATGCGCGCGAAGCTGGTTGTGGATGGATTTCGAACGGGTCTGAACAAAAGCCCGCGCCACGGGTTCTCTGTCGAGTTTTCTGAATACCGTCCCTACACCCAGGGAGACGATCCCAGATTTCTGGACTGGAAGCTCTACGCACGCACGGATCGCAGCTACATTCGCCTGTTTGAAGACGAAACCAATCTGCGATGCTACATCGCCCTGGACATCAGCCGTTCCATGTCTTTTGCCTCGGGCGAGTACTCAAAACACGACTACGCGCGCACGATGGCCGCATCGCTTGCATGGTTGCTGAATCGCCAGGGTGACGCTGTAGGACTGACATTGTTTGATGAACATGTGCAGTCTGTTGTTCCGGCGCGTTATCGTCCGGGACAATTACGCAGATTGTTCATCACTCTGGAACAGCCACCTACAGGGACAGATACGCAACCCGCGATCGCAATGGAGGATCTGGCTCAGCGACTTCGCAAACGAGGTCTTGTCGTGTTGATTTCAGATATGCTGGCTCCAATTGATCAGATCACAGATGGCCTGCAGTTACTGCGCGGATGTCTTCACGATCTGGTGGTGTTTCAGGTGCTGGATCCCGCGGAAAAACTGTTGTCGTTTGACGGGCCAAAGTTATTTGAAGATCTGGAGAGCGGTCAGAAAATCTACAGCGACCCGGAAACCGTACGGTCGGCGTACCTGCAGAAACTGTCCGCTCACAATCGAGCCGTGCAGTACGCCTGTGAATCCATAGGAGCGGCATTTCGTCAGGTCACAACTGATGAACCGCTCGAACTGGCCCTTGCCGAATTCCTGCAAGCCCGCCGTCAACGACGCTCCTAGACGGGAGTGGCTCTGCGCGGCTCGCCAATTTGTGAATTTGTAGGGTGTGACAAGCGGCAGCGCGGGCACACCAGACCGGTGATGCGGTGTGCCTGCGCGTTGCTTGTCACACCCTACGAGTTGCCCATCTTCAATAACTGGCCAGCCGCAAATTGGCCCTGCTCGTTTGGGTGAAGTGTTGGCGTCTGGCTGCTATACTTGCAGGTTCACGTCATGCGACGTTTGACTTCGACGCCATCGGCGTGAGTGCCGTGTGCCAACATAGCACAGGGCTTGCGGACCAACAATCTTACTTACCCACAGGAACACACTCGTGAAACTGGCTCGAATTCGGCTCAATGATGGTTCGCAGCGCGTCGCGGCTGTCCACGACAACACCGTCCAGCCTCTTGACCTGACACAGATCGATGCATGTCATTCTTTGATGGATATTCTGAATTCCGCCGATCCTGCGGGGCTCGCGCGATTCCTGCTCAAGCCCGATACAAAGCTGCTTGAGTTCTCGGACGTGCAGTTTCTGGCACCGATCGATCTGCAGGAAGTCTGGGCTGCGGGCGTCACCTACAAGCGCAGCCAGGTCGCGAGGATGGAAGAGTCTGAAGCGGCGGCGTCGCATTATGACAAAGTCTACACGGCAGACCGGCCGGAACTGTTCTTCAAAGCCACGCCCAATCGCGTCTCCGGCCCAGGTCAACCGCTGCGTGTCCGCTTCGACAGTCACTGGTGTGTTCCGGAACCGGAATTCACACTTGTCATCAGCAAAGACGCAAAAATTGTCGGTTATACGATCGGCAACGATATGTCCGCGCGCGATATTGAAGGAGAGAATCCGCTCTATCTGCCGCAGGCGAAATTCTACAGGCAATGTGCCGGACTGGGGCCATGCGTCTTGCTGGCGAACGGGCCATTGAAACCCGATTCGATCGACATCCAGCTCGAGATTCGCCGCAACGGGCAGATTGCATCCGCCGACGGCACCAGCCTGAGCCAGATGAAACGCACTCCGGAGGAACTGGTCGCATGGCTGTTCCGGGAAAACGAATTGCCGAACGGTGCGTTCCTGATGACCGGCACTGGCATCGTTCCACCCGACAATTTTACCCTCGAAGACGGCGACGAAGTCTCGATCACAATTTCCGGGATTGGGCGTCTGACCAACCCGATCGTCAAAGATCGCGCATCGTAGGATGGACATTCTTGTCCGTCTTTGGACCCTGAAACTGGGGTGCGGTAATGGACTTCGGTGCGAGCTTGTTGACGTCGATTCTCGGGAGGGCGAGTCCATCCAAATCGGGATTTAGCGAATCGATTTACCTTGGCGCGGGCTTCGCCCGCAACCCAACGATTTGTGAGAGTCGCTGTCGTCCATTCTTCCCCGCCGACCACGCGTTCAATGGTGTGGACATAAGCGTTTTGGACTCTTGACGCCCCGGCGGAGCTTGCCTCCGTCGAGCGCGGATCATCACCAGAAAACGCAACGATTCGGCACCTGGCCACCAATGCGGCTTGTCCGCATGGAGCCGTGATTTCATCGATCATCGCCCTGCGGAGGCAAGCTCCGCCGTGGCGAAAACGCGTTGCTGACTACTTGTCTGGTGATGATCATCGCTCGATGGGGACGAGCCCCATCGTGACGGAAATCTCCTCATTCATCAGCTCTGTGCTCCTCTGTCACCTCTGTGGTGAAAAATGTTTTACACCACGCTGGCCCTCCGGTACCTCGTGTTTGTACCGGCAAGCTGACGCATGCCGCTCGCCAATTTGTCTCACACATGACCGCGTGGAGATGCAAGCGCAAATCAACCGGCAGAGTCTGCCGATGAGCGGGGGGTTTAAGACGTACTCGGAAATCTTTTCCGGCTGTTTCGGTTATTCCGGTCTTAACGTCAACGAAGCAGGTCCCTGGGCTCCGATAAAGGACACGGGGCACCGTCTTTTGAGGACAGTGCTGATTTCCTGCATGCCTTCACGTAGTGAGACACGGAATGTCCGCAAACTTCAATCGAAGCCTGACGCTTGTCATTCTTGCAGCTGCATTGATGGTTTGCAGAAGTGGCATGGCCGGCCAGATTCCGTGGTCCACCGATGTTGAAGACGCACTGCACCGGGCCGCAGCAAACGGCCAGCCAGTCCTGATGGAGTTCACGGCTGATTGGTGCGTGTTCTGCAAGAAGATGGAAAAGAACACGTTCACAAATGCGGAAGTTGCTGACCGGATCTCCCGCAACTTTGTGGCTCTCAAAGTTGATGCGGACAAAAACAAAGATCTGGTGAAAGATCTGGGAATCAAGGGCTTGCCTGCGATCCTGATCGTGTCACCGGATCTTAAGGTCATTGAAAGGATCTCGGGCTTCCAGACGCCGGAAGCACTGATCCCGAAACTGGACGCCGTCATCGCGGCTCATGCGAGCCAGGGCAAACCGGCAAAGATGGTGAGTGCACAGAATCCACCGCAGCGGCCGATGAACCCTGCGCCGCAGCCAGAATCAATTGAACCCAAATCGGCCAAACCTTCACGTCCGGCTCGCAAAGAACTGGAATTTCAAGCCATCACACAGGAAGAAGCGCCGCGCGTCGGAAGAAGACCAGCGGCCGATCCTGCGAAGAATCCGTTCGTCGATGCACCCACCGCGCGTCAGTCGAAATCAGCTGAATCAACTGCCGCCGACAAAGATCCCGAGTCGTTTTTTAAGACGATCAGTCGCGAACAGGAACCCCGGCACAAAGAACCTGCAGTGGCTGATGAGGCACCGGCACACGCTGGCCCTGCATTCGACGGGCTCTGCATTGTCAGCGCGGTCGAGGGACATGAACTGGTGAAAGGCACGGATCGAAATCAAATCAACTATCGCGGCCAGACGCTGTATTTCTCCAGCATCGAAAACAAAGAACAGTTTCTCGCTTCGCCTGCGACCTACTGGCCAATGCTGGATGGTGCCTGTCCGATGACGTTGATTGAAGATGAACAGCGCGTCGCAGGCAGTCTTGAATTCGCCGCCGTGTACCGAAAACGCATCTGGCTCTTCGCCAGTCAGGAAGCGATGCAGGAATTCCTGCGCAACCCCGCCGACATGGCGGAAGAAGCCTCAGAACTCGCCGCCGAACCTGAACGCTGATTTCGAGCCACGCTTGAACCACCGCCCTTCCAATCTGCCGATGGTGCTTGTGATCTGCATTTTCTGAAACGCTGTCTGAGTGAAGTGAAGGGCTACGATTTCCTTTCCACAAATCATGATTCGGTCGCCGGATACCTGACATCGCTGGTCTTATGCTGCGGTGTCGCCGGCCAGTGGGTGTCCGGCCGGATCGCCAGTCCGCGTCGCCTGGCTCCCATGCTTTCTTTGGTGTATCTCGCCAACGTGCCGCTCCTGTTGTGGATCTCCGTGGCCAGCGGCACGATGCGACTGTTTCCCTGCTGCCTGTTCGGTTTCGTGCACTTCATGAACCAGCCCGTCTACAACAGTTCGCTGCCCGATTATGTGCCCACGAGAACAAGAAGCACCTGGTTTGGATTCAGTCAGATGATGACATTTGGAATCGGTGCCGCCGGACCGTCGCTTGTCGGTTGGCTCAATGATTTCCACCTGGCGTTTACCGTGCTCGCGGGAATTTCGTTGATCGGCGGCTTACTGCCGGTTCCCATCTGGCGGGAAAGACGACGGCAATTTGCAAATCCGTGATGGTTGAACCAGGGGTAGGGTGTTGATGTACTGATTCAAGTAGGGTGTGTGCAGCGCCAGCGAAACACACCAGTCCCTCACGCTTTCCCAAAATGGTGCGTTGCGCTCCGCTTCACGCACCCTACTCTGCAAACGTTGAGAGTTGAATATTCCTGAGAAGATTTTTGGCAACGCATCATTTTGAGGCCGACTAAATGTAGGCCGACTTCGCCGAAGTCGGCACAGCAGATTTCAGCGAAATCTGC
>JANOUN010001109.1:0-2407 GCA_031416875.1 Planctomycetota bacterium
AGCGCGGGCGTCCCGCCGGCTGCACTCGGTGAATTTCGATCACGCTGCGTCGAATCGTATTGCAACTTGCCCTCCCACAACCTGTGTTGACATGGTGCTTTCCCGCCCGAGGTCCATGAGCGGTGACCTCAACCAGCGACAAAATTGAGAAAACTTTTCTAGATTGTGAGAAAATCGACCCAAGTTTGTCGCACTGTCTTATAGAGCCGGAACGCGTTGGCGTCCGTCCCGCTTAGGAATCGCATGGAAAACACTGGGGAATCAGGTGTAATATCAGCCGGAAGGCGTTCGCCTCCGGTTGTGGATAGAACCGGACGCTAACGCCTTCCGGCTGATAAAACCAGAGGCCGTCATTCGGCCTGGTCCGGTAGAGTAATTGCCACTAGCGGGTATGCAACCTGCGAGGTCGACATGATCGAAGTTGAAAAACAAGCTCGTGCGATATTCGACAACATCTTGGATGTGGATGACAGCCATCGGTCTAGAGTTTTAGATGAAGCATGTGGCGACGATCTTGCTCTTCGTGAACGCGTCGACAAGCTCCTTAAGGCGCGTGCCGCCCAAGGTGAGATCAAAGATAGCGTCAAGTCGAATGCTGACTCTGCAGCGTCTCTCGGCGACCTGATCGGAAACTACCGGATCGTTCGTCGCTTGGGCGACGGTGGGTTCGGCGAAGTTTACCTAGCGGAGCAATCGCAGCCTATCCAGCGTCAGTTCGCGATGAAGATCCTCAAACCCGGCATGGAAACGCGGCAGGTATTGGCACGCTTCGAATCCGAACGGCAAGCCTTGGAGAAAATGCACCATCCCAATATCGCCGCCGTCTACGACGCAGGCACCACCGCCGCCGGCCGACCCTACGTCGTCATGGAGTTGGTTGAGGGATCCTCAATCACGGAATTTTGTGACCGCAACCAGTCGCCCCTCCGCGAGCGTCTGCAACTTTTCTTGCATGTATGTAGTGCCGTACAACACGCACACCAGAAAGGCATCATCCATCGCGATCTCAAGCCGAACAACATCCTGGTGACGATCCAGGATTCAACTCCACTCGTAAAAGTAATCGACTTCGGAATTGCAAAGATTCTAGGGGCTACCTCAACCGACAAAACCTTGCAAACACAATTCTGCCAACTCATCGGCACGCCCTTGTACATGTCACCCGAGCAAGCCAGCTCCGACAAGCAAGATGCAGACACTCGCAGCGATATTTATTCCCTGGGCGTTTTGTTATACGAATTGCTCACCGGTACAACTCCTTTTGCACCGCAGCGATTCAAGACGTTGACGATGCATCAAGCACTGCAGGTTATTCAAGAGGAAGATCCTCCCAGACCCAGCGCTCGCCTGTCCCACGTCGATTCTCGTGCCGAGTCTGCTAGTAATCGCGCAACGACAGCTTCGAAACTGAGTGCGACAATCCGGGGTGAACTCGACTGGATCGTCATGAAAGCTATGGAGAAAAATCGCAACCGAAGATACGAGTCCGCGAGCGCGTTTGCGCAAGATGTACAGCGTTATCTGAATGATGAACCGGTTGCGGCCTGTCCGCCATCTGTCGTGTACCGAACCGGCAAATTCATGCGTCGTAATAGGCTAGCGGTCGGCTTCACGGCGTTGATGGTGCTCGCGCTCTCCGGCGTCGGCTGGCATTTTTACAAATTGGAACGTGCCGACGCAGACGCAGCCAAAATCCGAATTGAATTGGAAGCCGCTAACAGCCGAGCCCGCGACAAGGAGTATGTGGCTGCGATCGCGGAATTGGGCCAGGGTAATCAACTGATGACCAGCCGAACGGCCGGCAAGTCTCAATCGATTCTCGACAAAATCCTTCCGCAGACCATCAAGCGGTGGCAATTTCTAGATCAAGAGCAGCGTGATCAAGACATTGACTATGGAATTCGATCGCTTTGGTTGGCAGCCCAAGCGTCGTACGATATCCGCGAAATCGCAGCATATGCGATACCGGAAGTGGAACGTGGGAGCTGGTCGGCGGCTATCCGTCCCAATGCCAATATCGCGGCATTTGCTGGCCGAACCCGTCCCTGGCTAGTGCAACCGAACACGACTGAATACCAAATTCCAGCTTCGGAAGTAACCGTAAATTCGAAAATCGTGTACTCGCCATCGGGACAGTACATCGTGCTCGGAAACGCTGAGGGCAGATTGTCCGTTTGGGACGAATCGGCCACGAATTGCCTAGGTGAATGGAAGCCGACCACAGCATCCCAGATTCTCGACCTTTCATTTGACGCAGCAGGGCAAATCGTTTCGGTGATTTTTCGCGACGGGTTTCTGCGGAGTTACACGATCCCCGATTTAAAGGAACACAATGAACCCTTTGACACTCGCACGCTAGGGATAACTCCAGCCGCTGCCGCGTTTTCGAAAAACGGGGAGATGATCG
>JANOUN010001110.1:0-5820 GCA_031416875.1 Planctomycetota bacterium
ATCGCAGTTTGCCCGGGGACAGGAATTGGGCCAGGTCGCGGGCAGGCAGCGACGGGGTTTGCCAGCTTCGCCGGGCAAATAAAAAGGAGTCCTTCACATGAAGGACTCCTGGCATATATTCAAAGACTTCAAGCGTCTTTCTGCGGTAAACTCGATTGAGGATTTGCCTCCTGATTACGGAGCAACTTCTTTCGCAGCATCGGCACCTTCCTTAGCGGCATCGGCGCCTTCCTTAGCAGCATCGGCGCCTTCCTTAGCAGCATCGGCACCTTCCTTAGCAGCATCGGCGCCTTCCTTAGCAGCATCGGCACCTTCCTTAGCAGCATCGGCAGCGTCATGTGCGGCTGCATCAGGCGCGCCGGGCATGATTGGATCGGTGGTCGGTGGAGTAACTGGCGCATTGACTGGCGCTTCTTCGCCGCAACCGATCTGGATGACCAGCAGAGCGCTCAACATCATTCCCATCGAAAATTTCTTCATCAGGTGTCTCCAACAAGTGTGTGGTCTGAAAGGATTTGCAAGAGATCCGTCGCCAGACCAGCAACAGATCGTGGCTGACAATTTATCAGGACGAAACAGAAAAACACCCTGGGGCAGCCGTCCCCTCAGATTTTCTGCCAGATGGAAGTAGGTGACAGCGAAACAGCCACCAGAATATCGGCAATTCCGGCATTTTAAGCATTACTGAGCCATTGGACGCACCGTTTTCCAGCGAAGCCAGTGGTCCGCCAGGACAATCGCCACCATGGCCTCACCCATGGGAACAAAACGCGGCAGCAGGCAGGGATCATGACGTCCTTTCGTGCGGATCGTCGTGGGCTGACCCTCGCGCGTGACGGTCGACTGTTCCTTTGCAAGGCTGCTCGTTGGCTTGATCGCGGCCCGGAGCACAATCGGCATCCCGGAACTGATGCCACCCAGCATCCCGCCGTGGCGATTGGAACTCGTCAGAATTCGGGTCCCCGACTCGAAGGCTTCTGCCACAAAAATGTCGTTGTTCTGACTGCCCCGCATTTCAGCACAGCCAAACCCGATTCCATACTCAACACCCAGCACTGCCGGCAGACTGAAGAGTGCCTTGGCCAGATCGGCTTTGAGTTTATCAAACACGGGCTCACCCAATCCCGCAGGCACATTTGTCGCCACGATCTCAGCCACGCCACCGATCGAATCCGTGTCCCGACGAACCTCCTCAATCAGTTCGACCATCCTGGGTGCCGCGTCGTAGTCGGGACATCGCACGAAATTTGGTGAACCATCTGCCAGCGTCTCAACCTGCTGCAGTGTGACCAGTTCCGGATTTGGAATTCTGGCTCGAATTGATCCGACCTGTGACACGTATCCGATGACAACTCCGCCAAATTCCTGAGCAATCAGCTTCTTCGCAATGGCACCTGCCGCAACGCGTGCCGTGGTTTCCCGCGCGCTGCTTCGCCCGCCGCCGCGGTAGTCACGAAAACCGTAGCGCGCATCAAATGTATAGTCTGCGTGGCCAGGCCGGTACTTGTCGCGGATATCTGAATAGTCACTGCTTCGCTGATCTGTGTTGCGAATCAGGATCGCAATGCTGGTTCCGGTCGTACGACCCTCAAATATGCCGGACAGGATTTCGGGCTCGTCATCTTCCTGGCGCTGCGTCACCAATGGACTCTGGCCCGGACGTCGCCGCTGCAAATCGATCCGGAGATCATCGACCGACAGGGGAATGCCGGGCGGGACTCCATCAACGATCACCACGTTTCCTGGTCCATGACTTTCGCCAGCGGTGGTAATGCGGAAACAGTGGCCGAATGTATTACCTGGCATGGACGTGGTTCAGTACTTTTGATTTTTGATTTTGGATTTTGGATTTTGGATTTGAGACTGACAACAAAACCGGTAGCTGAATTCGCAAGAATTCAGAAATGGGGCTACGAAGAGCGGTTTTGTATAGGGGTTCTGAATCTTAGCCACCACCGTTGCCATTGAGCGCGAACGGCACTTACAGCGTCACAAGTTGCTTCATTTCCCGCACGGCTCGTTCAAAACCAACCAGCACGGCCTGCGACACGATCGAATGGCCGATGTTGAGCTCGTGAACTCCCTGAATTCTGGCGATGCGTCGGACATTTCGATACGTCAGCCCGTGGCCCATGTTCAGCTGCAGGCCTTGCGCCGTTGCGAACTGCCCCGCCTCTCGAAGTTTATCAAACTCAATTTCCTTGTCTTTCGGCGTCTTTGCGTCGGCATACGCGCCGGTGTGAAGTTCGATGGCTGTCACACCCAGACTTTTCGCGGCTTCAATATGGGAGAGATTCGGGTCAATAAACAGACTGACGGCAATCCCGGCACCCTGCAACTGATCCGCGCATTGCCTGATGCGAACAAGATGCGTCTTGACATCGAGGCCGCCTTCAGTCGTGATTTCTTCACGTCGCTCCGGGACGAGTGTCACCTGATCCGGGAGTAAGTTCATGGCAATTTTCGTAATCTCATCTGAAACCGCCATTTCCAGATTCAGCCGGACCCGGCAAATCTCACGCACGAGCCGTACGTCGCGGTCCTGAATATGACGGCGATCCTCGCGCAGATGGACGGTGATGGAATCGGCTCCTCCGAGTTCGGCCAGCACGGCGGCATGGACCGGATCAGGCTCATTTGTCTGTCGAGCCTGTCGAATAGTGGCCACATGATCGATATTGACGCCCAGCAACGGCATGAAAACAACTCCGGCAATGATTCTGCGACGCGCAGCGACTCCAGGTTCGATGCAAAAAGTGCTGGCGCGGGACATCTTAAATAGACCGCGCTCGCCTGTCGCCCGTTTGAACGATGCGATTAAGAATTCTCGGAGCCGGATTCGCAGGAATTCGGCGGCGGGATGGAACGATCCGCTGTACAATGTGAAATTCCATTCTCCTCTTTTCTTAAGTAGAAGCCAGCAGAACCTCCGTGCCGCAGTCAACTTCTCAGCCCCGATCCGGTTTGCCCGTGATCGAACTTCAGGCTCCGCCGCGCCGTGCGATCATGGATCTGAACAGTGATGAACTCACGGCGTGGCTGGCGACCGTCGGTCAGCCGAGGTTCCGTGCGGGACAGATTCGTCGCTGGCTGGTGCAGCGTCGCGTGCAGTCGTTTGAGCAGATGACCGATCTGCCAGCCGAACTCAGAACACAACTGATGACGGAATTCCGGTTTTCGCCGTTTGAAGTTGTGCGGCACCAGATTTCGAAGGATGAAACGGAGAAACTGCTGCTCAGACTGCAGGACGGTGAACTGGTCGAATGCGTCCTGATGCGCGATCCGGATCGCCGCACCGTCTGCATCAGCACTCAGGTCGGCTGCGCAATGGGCTGTGTGTTTTGCGCGAGCGGCCTGCTGGGTGTGAAACGCAATCTGACACCGACGGAAATCATCGAGCAGGTGCTGGTGCTCCATCGCATGATGAAGGATGACGAACGCATTACCAACGTCGTGGTGATGGGGATCGGTGAACCACTGGCGAATTATCGCGCACTGATGGACTCACTGACGTTTCTCACATCGAAGGACGGCTTCGGACTCGGGGCACGACGCATCACCGTCTCGACCGTCGGGCTCCCGGACAAGATTCGCGAGCTGGCTCAATCCGGCCAGCAGTACAATCTCGCCGTTTCATTGCACGCACCAAATGATGCATTGCGAACAGAGATTGTGCCGGTGAACAGGAGTATCGGCATTCAGGAAATCCTGTCGGCGGCGGATGACTATTTTGAGATGACCGGCCGGAGGATTTCGTACGAGTATGTTCTGATGTCCGGCATCAACGATCAGCCGCAACATGCCGAAGAACTCGCGTCATTGCTGCGCGGGCGTAATGCTCACGTGAACTTAATTCCGATGAACGGCGTGTCAGAACTGGTGATGACGGCTCCCCGTGATCCCGATACGCAGCAGTTTCTTGAAATCCTGGAACACCGCGGCATTACGGCCACCGTGCGAAAACGCAAAGGTGCGGACATCGACGCGGCCTGCGGCCAGCAGCGACTGAATCGTGAGGCAGTTACCGGCTAACGTTCTTCTGATTGAATCGTAGGGTGCGTAAAGCGGAGCGCAACGCACCATTTTGGGAAAGCGTGAGGACCTGGTGTGTTCCGCTGGCGCTGCACACACCCTACTTGAATCTTTGAATCAACAGACCGGTGGCGCCGTTCCGCTTAAACTTTCTGGAATCCTGACGCGTGAAACTGCGAAGACTGCCTGAAGACTTTCAGGTCGACGAACTCACCGACATAGTGACCCACAACGGTCCGTTTGCGTTGTATCGGCTGACCAAGTCGTCGATCGGAACGCCGGAAGCCATCAGCGCCATCGTTGAACGCTGGAAAGTGCAGCGTAAGCGAATCAGCTATGGTGGACTGAAGGATCGCCACGCCGTAACCACACAGCATCTGACCATACACAGCGGTCCCCGGAAAGCGTTGCGACAGGATTCATTCGCCCTGGAATACCTCGGCCAGACCAACGCACCGTTCACACCGGCAGATTTCCACGGCAACAGATTTCAACTTGTCCTGCGCGACATGCAGCATGCCGAAGCAGAAAAGGCTCAGGCTGCGGTTTCTCAGGTGCAGCAGACCGGACTGCCGAACTACTTTGATGATCAGCGATTCGGGTCACTCGGCGTTTCCGGCGACTGGATTGCACGAGCATGGTGCCTGAGCGACTGGGAACGCGCGTTGTGGCTGGCCCTGGCCGATCCGCACGTCAACGATTCGTCATCGGAAAAACAGCAAAAACAACTGCTGCGTGAATTGTGGGGACAGTGGCCCGAATGTCAGCAACGCCTTGATCGTTCGCATCGTCGCAGCATTGTGACTCACCTGTCGGACAAGGTGAAAGTGGGACGCGATCCTGACTTCCGAGGTGCCTTGGCGCGGATCAACATCGATCTGCGTGGGCTCTATCTTTCCGCGTATCAGTCGGCGTTGTGGAATCGCTGGCTGACGAGATTCATTGAAGCTCACAGCGAGCCGGCTTCATTGGCCAGCTTTGACCTGCTGAGCGGCCGATGTGTGTTTCCTCTGACGCTGACCCCCGAAGCGGCTGCGACGCTGAACGCAGCTGAGTTACAGCTTCCGTGTGCCCGGATCGAACGACCGGAAGGTTTGCCCGGTGACCTGCTGGATGCGGTCTTGCAGGAAGCAAAGATTGAACTTCGGGAAATCCGAGTGAAGTATCCACGCGACAGTTTCTTTTCGAAAGGCATGCGCCGCGTCCTCATTCGCCCGACCGGTCTGACGTGTTCGGTCGCAGACGATGACCTGCATGGACGGCGGAAAAAAATGACTTTGTCGTTCGATCTGCCCCGCGGAAGCTATGCCACCATTCTGGTGAAGCGGTTGACGGACGTGGCGTAGGGGCCAGCCTGCTCTGCAAACGTTGAGAGTTGAATATTTCTGAGAAGATTCCTGGCAACGCATCATTTTGAGGCCGACTAAATGTAGGCCGACTTCGCCGAAGTCGGCACCGCAGATTTCAGCGAAATCTGCTTACTTGTTTCGGTTGCGGGCGAAGCCCGCGCCAAGATAAAGATCCGCGTCCAGCGACCAGACGAAACCGGCTTTCCGTTGATCGAGTTCGGGGTTGTCTTTCCCGCCGAGGGGCGTCGTTTTCGAACATCAGTGAAATGGAGTGCGAGTCGCGGAGCGACATCGCCTACGAAGTATCAGCATCCCGTCGTCCTGGAATTCGCGGCTGTGGGCAACAGACACAGAATCAGCAGCACGTCTCCCAGTTCCAGGCCACCAAGCAGAAACGCTACGCCCAGCATGGGGACTGTAATCAAAAGTAAAGTGGTCA
>JANOUN010001111.1:0-1981 GCA_031416875.1 Planctomycetota bacterium
TAGGCTTCCAGATCGCGTGTGTCGTCGAGTCCGCTGTAGACATCCAGGCTGTGTCGAAACTGCGGGCCACCAAGTGTCCAGACTCCTGCGAGAAAGGCGCGCAGTCCTTCGTTCTTGATATCAAATCGATCCAGTCGTTCGCCTCTGCCCGCGACATGAGTGCGGCCCGCGTCACGCCACGAATGACTCACATGCAGAAAATGCTCAAATGGATCGAAGGTCGCTCGAATGCGATCTCGGAACATCGAGGCGAATTCGTGCGGGTCGTATACGCCCTGCATGTCCAGAAAGGCGTTGAGCTGCATCCCTTCAAGGGCCGGTACGTGTTCCAGATTGTACGGTTGCGGCCAGATCGTGAATCCGTAGGTCCTCGCGAAGTGCGTCCCGTTAATAGTCTGGGCCAGGAGTGTGGTCAGGAACGCATTGTCTTTTGTGTCTTCTTCAAAGAGCAGCGCGAAGTCGGTGTCCGAGCAGGGAGTCATTTCACCGCGGCCGGTCCCTCCCAGCGCCACCAATGCGAACGGTCGCTCGTAACCAAACCGTCGACGTTGAGCATCCACCCAATGCGCAGCCAGCCCGGTGTGAATGGCCGTACGCTGGAAAGTGATTTCTCGCCCGTTGTCCAGTTCGGCAGTGCGAATTCGCTGATTGTTCACCTCAATCAGGTGCCGATACGCTTCCAACGGCCCGAATTGGCGGATAGCTTCGGCGACCTCCTGGTGATACACCAGATCCATCTCCCGACTTCTGCACGTGACCGACTCCGTCGAATCGAGAGGTTCATCAGCCATCTCCTGAGGCGAAAATTCAGAGGAGCCGATCGCCATTCTGAGTTCGTAGCTTTCCCCATTGGCCCGTGAAGACGAGCGTGCAGGTGAATCCATGTGGTTGTTGCGATTTGAGGACACTGTCGCTCTCTCCAATTTGACGACGGATAGCTTGATACAGAGATCACGGGCATCGCCATGATCGTATTTCAGTGCATGACACACCACCACGTTCTTGAGGAATCGTACCGCATTCCGGCACTCAATCACCAGCAGCGAGGCATAAATCAGCGCAGCCAGTCGACATGTTGCTGGCTGACTTCAGATCGACATGTAGCCATTCCGTCTCGTCGTTGAATACCGAAGGAAAGATTGATACGATTCCTGGACTCATTGTCGAAAACGATTTTCTCGACGTCACTTCATCCAGCATCGAAAGTTGACCACATGGCAAAATCCGCTTGTCCCGTGACTCGTGCCGAATTCCTGAACGACGCCAAGCCAGTTGAGGTGACAATCAACGGCATTCCGATGACGGCCGAAGTCAAGGAGTTCTCGACGGGCTCGCTGGGTTGGTATTTGAACGGAAAAACCAACGTTAAAGTCGGCGACAAATCAGTCAGCGTGCAGATCGGCATGAACCTCACTATCGTAGGCTCCAAGGAATTGCCAAAGGACTAATTCGGGTGATGCGATGGCGACATGCAGTCCTCGGCCGACCGCAGGCTGTCATTCAGGCTCTTTAACGTCGCAGACCTCATGTCCAATGGCGTGGACGTATGGCGAGCGGGGGATGTAAATCCCCTGATTTGTTGCGATTGCTGGAAAAATCCGGGCACTTACGTACCCGGCTCGCCGTTGGAATTCCTTAAGTCCACGCCTTTGGACCGCATGGCCGAAGCGGCGGCATGATTAATTTTCTGAACGATCCCATCGGTGGCGCAAGCATTACAGCTCATCGCATGTCGAACGTTGAGGCACAGGAACATATTTCCTGAATCTCCAGCCATCGCCGAGCTTCTTTCCAGTGATGCTCCGCGCAAAGGAATAGTCGCTCGTCAGGTCCTGGCAGGCCTGGAATTCTGTGAGTTCGACTTGATAGCCAATTTCAATTGAATCAGCGGCAATCGATACGCGGTTGATGGTCACATTTTGTAAGACTGCGATTGAGTTTCGCTGATCGCATGCAAGGTCCAACGCCTCAGAAAAGCCAT
>JANOUN010001112.1:0-4191 GCA_031416875.1 Planctomycetota bacterium
TTGATGAATCACAATGATTTTGTAACAGTCAGGTAGTTAAGGACCGTTCGAGAAATTTTGGTCGCCTTTCGCTCTGCGAAAGTTGCGTTGCTTTCGCTCTGCGAAAGACGACCATCGGGCAGTGATTTTTCGAACGGTCCAGAGCACCCAAGGGCACTCCATTGAAAACTCGATCATCTTTCTGCGGCCGCTCACGACGCACGTTTCTCAGCAATCTGGGAATGGGCTTCGGTGGTATGGCGTTGAATTCGCTCCTGCAGCAGGACGGCTTTGTTCGCGCGTCAGAAGCAAACCGGAACCTGCGCCCGGATGGCTCGCCGCACTTTGTCCCGAAAGCAAAGAAAGTCATCTGGATCTTTCTGTCCGGTGGCGTCAGTCAGATGGAAACGTTCGATCCGAAGCCGCTGCTGAACACGCTCAGTGGTAAGACGTATGACGAAACGAACCTGCCGAATCCTCAAAAGCTGCCAATGTTTCTGGAACGATCCCGGTCTGTTGTCGGATTCGATCGCGAAGTGCATTCAAAGATCTTTCCCATGCAGGTCGGTTACAGGAAACACGGCGAGATTGGGCTGGAAGTGAGTGATTGGTTGCCGCATCTGGCAGGTTGTTCTGATGATCTGGCGGTCGTGCGCTCGATGTGGACCACCGACAATGATCATGCTGCCGAGTTTCAGATGCACACCGGCCGACACAAACTGGATACGCCTGAGCCCGTCATTGGTTCGTGGATCCACTATGGGCTCGGCACGCTCAATGAAAATCTGCCGCAGTTTGTTTTCCTGGGCGAATTCAAGGATCCCCGAGTCAAAGAGAACTTTGATGCGCATTACCTGGGGCCAACTCACGGTGGCGTGCAGTTGCATCTCGATCCGGCCAACCCGCTGGCGTTCGGGAAGCGAGCTGACGACATCAGTGCGATTGAGCAACGAGGTGAATTTGATTTTCTGCAGCAACTGAATCGAATGACTGCTGAAGAATTTCCTCAGGACGCTCAGTTGCAGGCTCGCATCAATGCCTACGAGTTGGCATTTCGCATGCAGCAGTCTGTGCCTGAAACGCTGAACCTCGCTGAGGAGACTCAGGAAACGCAGCAGCTCTACGGCATCGACAATCCGACCACCGCCGTCTATGGACAACGCTGTCTGGCGGCCCGCCGACTTGCCGAACGCGGCGTGCGGTACACCCTGGTTTACCTGAGCGACTACGGCGAATGGGACTCACACAGCGATCTGCAGAAGAATCATTCGCGTTCCTGCGAACGGATCGACAAGCCGATTGCCGGGCTGCTCAATGATCTCAAGCGCCGCGGCATGTTTGACGACACGGTCGTTGTGTTTACCACCGAGTTTGGTCGCACGCCAGGCGTCGAAAACGGCATGTTCAATAAGTCAGCGACGGGGCGCGATCATCATCCGCACGGCTTCACGATCTGGCTCGCCGGAGCTGGCATTCAGCCGGGCATTCACGGAGCGACGGATGAGCTGGGTTTCCACGCCGTTGAACATCCGCACTACGTCACCGACCTGCACGCGACTGTCTACAAACTGCTGGGGATTGATCCACGTCGCCTGGAAATCCCGGGCCGCAAACGTCTGGATATGGACTACGGTTATGCCATCGACGAAATTCTGACGTGACGCCCACGTTTGGCGTTCCACCACAGTCTATGACTGGAACACGATGCCAGGGGCTTTAAACTCAGCCACCTGCTCGGCGCTGCATTTGCCGTTGATCGGTGGTCGGGTGCGGTCGCGATTGATTGTTAAAGTAGGTCCTTTCTGCCGGAAAGGACTTTCGCCGCAAGGCGAACCTGTGCGACGTGGTTCTGAAAATTTCAGGCTTATTCAGGTTGATTTCATGCGCTCAGGTCGCGGCGAGCCGCGAAGTCCTGCCCGGCAGGCAGGACCTGCATAAACTGCTGCCCGGCAGGCAGGAACTGGAATCCTTCAAGGAACCGAAATCGGCGACTGCACCCTCGGTGGTCCTTTGTCTGAAACACCATCGCCAGCCGTCTCTGTCCGTGGTAAACTATCCGGCCTTCTGGCGAGGACTCGGACGTGAATGTCCAGGTGCCAATGGCCAACAAGGACAACGAGATCACCAGCAATCGTCTGATTTGTTCTTCGACGTCGTGCCACCAGGCGAACCCGAATTCGAGTTCCCGCCTGATACGTACTTTGCCGAGTGGACTGGTCATCCCGCTGGAATCCGGACAGACTGGCTGCACCTGAATGAATAATCTGGCCAGTGAGGCTCACATCATTTTGCACCGGCCGGGGGGCGTAACGGTCCGCTGCACGCACTCTACGTTTGCTGCAGAATAGTCAGAGCCGGCGCGAGCTGCTGTGGATGGTATTCAGCGGCCTGATCGATGTAGTCGTAAAACACGTTGCGCTGGCGAGGGATGTAACCAACGTTCTCAATGCACCGGCGAATTCCGTCCACCGTCAGGTGGTGAACGGTGCCCGCTTGAGATACCACGTTCTCCTCGATCATCAGGCTGCCCATGTCGTTCGCGCCAAAGAGGAGTGCCAGCTGGCCGACTTTTTCACCCTGCGTCACCCACGACGACTGGATGTTCGGCACGTTGTCCAGATACAGACGACTGACGGCCTGTGTCTTCAGGTATTCGAACGCTCCGGCAGGCGGGATGTGCGCCATGTCGGTGTGGTCTGGCTGAAACGTCCAGCAGATGAATGCGGTGAAGCCATCGGTTTCGTCCTGCAACTGGCGAATTCGTTCCAGATGCTCAATGCGCTCGGCCAGCGTTTCGATATGTCCGAACATCATCGTCGCCGTTGATCGCCCGCCCAGCTCATGCCAGACGCGCATCACGTTGAGCCAGTCGTCGGTCAGCACTTTGCCTCGAGTGATCTCTTTGCGGACCCGATCGACAAGAATCTCACCACCTCCGCCCGGCAAGCTGCCCAGACCAGCAGCTTTGAGTCGTTCCAGCACGGTCTTCAACGGCAGTTTGCTGATCTTTGTGAAGTGATGAATCTCAGGCGGACTGAATCCATGAATATTGATCTGCGGAAAATGTGTTCGCAGTGTCCGCAGCGTCTCTTCGTACCATTCGAGCGGCAGCCTGGGATGCAGTCCACCTTGCAGCAGAATCTGGTCGCCGCCAAGTTCCACAGTTTCTTCAATCTTCTTCAGCAGCGTTTCGATCGGCAGGACGTAAACTTCCGCATGATCGGGCGGACGGTAGAACGCACAGAAGTCACAGACTGCGGTGCACGCATTCGTGTAATTGATGTTGCGATCGATGTTGTAGGTGCGAAACGGTTCAGGATGCAGACGCATCGTGACGGCGTTTGCGGCAGCTCCGATGCCAGCCAAATCGTGTGACTGCAGGAGCGCAAGACCTTCTTCGGGAGTCAGTCGGTCACCGGCCACGGCTTTATCAAGCAGTGACGAAATCTCGGAACACAATATCGACATCAGGTTTCACCAGGTTGTGTTGAGCGGCCAGTTCGCAGAACAATTTTAGTCCACTGCGTTCGGCGGACGTCATGCGATAGTGCAGGTTTTTCGTGAGATAGTTGTAGGCGACGGATTGCGTCAGGCCCAGTCGAGGAGCTTCTTCCGCAGCGATTTCCGCGATCCGTTCAAGTCCCAGATCACGCGCTTGTGACAGGATGTCGTCGATTCCATCAGTATTGGCTTCCTGTCGAGCCACCCACATCGCGAATACGAAAGGCAGCCCCGTCCAGTCGTACCAGACTTGCCCAAGATCCATGACCTGCACGAACGATTCGTCCGGATCATGCATTGCGCGGTCACCGATGAGCAGCACGGCATCTGCCGTACTGTCCCGCGTTGTCGATTCCATTTTCAGCGGTTCAGTCTTCGGAATCACGCCGTAGCGATCGGCCAGGATGACTTTCGTCAATGCCGCACTCGTGCGAGACCCTTCGTCCAGGGCCAGCCTGCGAATGTTGCCAGGATGAACGCGACAGTAAAGTTTGACGCTGAGCACTTCGCCACGGGCTGCGACACAGGCATCAGAAACCACTTCATAACCCGGACGACGAAAGTATTCCACCGACGGGATCAGGGCCACGTCCAGACTGCCGTCAGCCAACGAATCGGCGAGGCGACTTGGATAGTCCAACACCAGATTCGCTGAAGGCAGCAAGTCCTCAAGTCCCTCAATGAGTGGACGTGAGTTCAGATAGCTGACCG
>JANOUN010001113.1:0-5291 GCA_031416875.1 Planctomycetota bacterium
CGCGAATGTTCGGGCGGTTACGAAGAGTCACCACATCTCCAGGCTTGACCATGATGCCCGGCTTGTTGACGGTCTTGCCGTTCAACTGGAAATGGCGATGCACGATGCCCTGACGTGCCTGAGGTCGTGTGAGCGTGAATCCGGCGCGGCGAACAACATTGTCCAGGCGGCGTTCACACAGGATCAGCAGAGTCGAACCGGTGTTGCCTGTGGTTCGCTTGGCGATATCAAAGTAGCGGAACAACTGCCGATCGCGCAGTCCGTAGTAAAACTTGATCTTCTGTTTTTCTGTGAGAGCGGCACCATAGGTGGTCGGCTTCTTCCGGCGCTTGTGCATTCCTGGCGGAAACTCTTTCTTTTCCGAAGCCTTGATAGCTCCGGAACTCTCGTAAACGTTCATTCCCAGACGGCGATTGATGCGGCCCTTCGGACCTGTGTAACGACCCATTTTCCCGGAAAACTCCAAAAGTAAACTCTGTGCTCTACACCATCACTTCGACACGCGCGAAGTGACCGTCACCTTTTTCCAGACAATCAACGCCTATGCAGACGCAGAACGCCGGATCTGACAGGCAAAACCCGCTGCGAAGCGGCTGCGTGCAGAGAAAACTCCCGCGCGGCAGAGCGCCGGATTGCGGGGAACGGGAAAGCGTATCGACAACGGATTCGCCAATCAATGTCGGGAATCACTTCATACGGCGAAATGACGGGATTCAGCTGGTTTTCTCAGCCCCAGCATCGGCTGTTTCACGACGATTCGCGGCAAATTTCGTGGGATCCGGGCCAGCTCCGAGAGCCACCATTTGCAACGGAACCTTGTCTTTTGCTGAGTCGCCGCATCCGGCGCAGGATCCACAGCTGCCTGTCTTACCAGAACGTATAAAGCCCGCCACACGTCTGAGCAGGATGCCAGCGGCGATTGCAAAAATCAACAGAGTTGTAGAAATCTGCCAGTCCATAAGGCCATCCTCCGCAGAAAACCGGGTTTCGACAAGGCTTCTCTGACGTTCTGGAGAAGTTTCACCGGAGATTGGATACAGTCGGCCCTGAAAATCCATTCTTCCCGGTATTTGGCAAATTCACGCTTTTTTGCGTACGGGTCATCGCTCACCATGCGTCTGTCAGTACGCCCTGCGAACATCAATCACCCACTTGTGGGGTGTTGATTTATTCTGAATTGCACGTGGGCCAGGCTTCCAGCCAGGCATTGAGTGACGAAAACTTCATGTTTTTAGCAGCAATGACAAGCTGGAAGCTTATCCCACTTTGAATCAACAGACCAACGAACGACTTTCTTCATTGAACCGTGAAAAACGCTGGAATCGAAAATTCATGTCCGCTGTGACAACTGAGAAACTGGCTTCAGAACTCGCCAGGAAAATCGCTGACAAGTCCGCAAAAATCGGAATCATTGGCTTGGGCTACGTTGGCCTGCCGCTCATCAGCGCGTTTACGAATGCCGGATTCCACTGCCTGGGATTCGATGTCGATGCGGAAAAAGTCCGCAAGCTTAAGCAGGGCCAAAGCTATATCAAACATCTGGCGTCGGAGAAAGTCGCCGACTGGATTCAACGCGGCGTGCTGGATCCTACAAATGACATGAGCCGCCTTGCCGAAGCCGATGCACTGATGATTTGTGTGCCCACCCCGCTGAGCGCCAGCCGCGATCCGGATCTGCAGTATATCGAATCGACCGCTGAGGCCATCGCCGCTGTGCTGCGCCCCGGTCAGCTGGTGATTCTGGAAAGCACCACCTATCCGACCACCACGCGCGACGTCATGGTGCCGATCCTGAATCGCAATCCTTCAGGCTTGGTGTGCAGTCGCGATGTGTTCGTCGCGTTTAGTCCTGAACGCGAAGACCCGGGCAATCCGGATTACACCGCCGCCGGCATTCCGAAAGTCGTCGGCGGGATCGATGAACAGAGCAGCGAACTCGCCTGTGCGCTTTACAGTCATGCAATTGTCAAAGTCATCCGAGTGGCAAATGCCGAAATCGCGGAGGCCTGTAAGATCCTCGAAAACACCTATCGCGCCGTCAATATCGCGCTCGTCAATGAACTGAAGACGCTGTTTGATCGCATGGGAATTGATATCTGGCAGGTGGTCGATGCGGCCAAAACGAAGCCGTTTGGATTTCAGGCTTTCTATCCCGGACCGGGGCTGGGAGGACATTGCATCCCGATCGATCCGTTCTATCTGAGCTGGCTGGCTCGGATGCAGGGCATGAACACGCGCTTCATTGAACTGGCGGGTGAAGTGAATGCCGGAATGCCGCGTTACGTCATCGGGCGGCTCTCAGAATTCCTGAATCACCAGGGCAAACCGATCAAGGGCAGCAAAATCTGTTTGCTGGGCGTCGCCTACAAGAAAGACGTCGATGATCCTCGGGAAAGCCCGTCATTTGAACTGATGGAACTGCTGCTGGAACGCGGCGCGATACTGACGTACAGCGATCCGCATGTGCCACATCTGCCAAAGATGCGGCATTATCATCATCTCCCCGCGATGAGCAACACAGAACTGACGGCCGAGTTCCTGGCCTCTCTGGACTGTGCTCTGATTTCCACGGACCACACGGCGTTCGATTACGCGCACATTGTGCAGCACTCACTCATGGTGCTCGACACACGCAATGCCACGAAAAATGTCACTGCGGGACGCGAGAAAATCTTCAAAGCATAGCACTATGGACGAACGCCGCAGTAGCTGAATTCGTGAGAATTCAGGGGAGATCTGAATTCTGAAAAATTCAGCTACGGTCGATTCTTTTCTGCCGCTCGCCTATGGACGCGTCATGTGCGCTGGTTTCCAGCCCGTGTCCATGCGGAAATCTTCGTCCAGTGAACCCGGGGTGGAATTTGATCGGGCGCTGGCAGAAGCCGATGTCGCTGCGGGCTTTTGCGATGAACTCTCACTGGCCGTTGAACCGCTGGAGTGAAATTCTTCAAACGAATCGGCGAAGGGGTTTTCGTCTGTCGTGAGATCGCCAGCTGTCGGTGCTTTTGCTTTTGACAACGCCGGTGCAACGGATGGCGAAACAGGTCGATTGATTAAAGGCACGGCTGCATCGCCGCCTGCATCATCGAAATCAGGTGCCAGCATTGAATCGGCGATTTCTCGACTTGCCAGACGCGCCTGCTGGAAAGCAGAAGCAGCTGTTTCTTTCGCCTGCGCGGGTGCATTGGAGACTGCTGATCTTGCTGCGTTTGCCGAACTGAGATTGGCCGCCTTCTGCTGTTCTGCCCAGGACACAAAGTCATTGGCGTCGACAGCGGCCTCCTGAACCTGCTGATTCGCCGTATGAGCTGTGTTGACAACGCTGTCTGATTTGTCTGTCAGGAAGTTGCTGAAACTCTCGGCTTCCGGGCTGATCGCGGGAAGAGCTGCACGCGTCGCCGCAGGGTTCAGCGAACCCTTTGCGGTGGCGCCGGCAGAGGACACCGTCCGTGCCGGAAGATCTTCGGCTGCGGTTGCCGCTTCGCGGGCAGCGGCGTTTTTCTTCTGCAGAAAGTCCGAAAGGGCCGGGCCGGAGTACGACGTGACACCAGCCGTTTCCCGCGTTTTGGTTTCCCTGGCTCCGAGCGTCCCGTCAGCGAAGTCTTCAGGATAAGTCGCCGCCGAAACACGTCGACCATTTTCTGTCATGTCAGTCGATGCACCCGTCTGCCGAATCGGTTTCGGTCCGGCCTCTCCCGTTGAAGCCATGCCGGGGCCAGGCACGCGAGCCCGGCCTTCAGCCAATGACGGATCGGAATCGTGCAGACTGGCACGTCCTGAGGCTTTCGATGCTGGATCGCCAGACTTCGCAACGGCACTGTCAGGCTCCATAAACGGATCCTGCATTTCTGAATAATCGTTGCGTGAAAGCCAACCGCGGTTCTTCGAACAGCCTGCTCCAAAGAGCAGCGATGCCGTGACTGAGAGTATGATGAACTTACTGGCCATTTCCTGTTTCCTTTCGAAACGGCTTTTTAAAGGGGTCAGGAACGCATCGCCAAATGGCCCGAAGAGTTCGTCGCACGACTGGTTCCTGACCTGTTTTCCAAAGCGTTACTTCAAATCTGCTCAGGGGAACTGAGCTTCAGTGTTTTCGTTGTCTGTCGACTGAGTCTGTTCCGATGATGCGGCTGAGTTTCCTGCAGCGCTGCCGTGATAGCGGCGGTTGAATTCATCAGGGGAGAACGCATCCCGGCGATTGGCATACTTTGCGGCCTGAAGAAATCGTCCGTCCGTGTCGTCTGTTGTCAGTTGTCGCGCGTGAGGATTTCCAGGAGCGTCTTCCGGCGTTCGCAGCAATTCCACCCTGCCCCGTGATTCATTCGTCGCAGCAACCTGGCGTATTCCGGGATGAGCAAACTCAGATTCTGCCCCGCCCTGCTCCGCTGCCTCCACAATCGCATCCGGGGCAATATCGTGGGATGCCTGCCGCACCCAGTTCTGCAATACGCTGAGCTGCATCGCTCCGGATCGTCCCTGAAAGGCACTGGAGGACATATTGCCGTGTGCCTGCTCGCCGATTTTCAGCAGCGGACTTGCCGGTGGATTCGAAAAGTCCATCTGCTTCAACACAGCGGCCAGGTTGCGTTCGGCAATCGCGGGAGTTGAACCGCGATGCGTTGAGACGATCTGAAACTGCGACTTCGCGCCCGTCCCATGACAGCCCGAGGTCGCGCATTTGTTCATCAACAACGGCTGAACGTCGCGCACGAACGCATGTGCGACGGATCGATTGAGTCCGGCCAGAGATCGCGTTTCCATCGCTGGTCGCTGAATTTCCGTTTGCGATGGATACTCGGTAAGTCCCGTGCCGCTGATTACAGCCTCCGACTTTTCTCCGACCTGTTCCAGCGCCCGAAGCATCCGCTTTGCGTCGTCGCGATTTGGGTCCAGATGCAGTGCATCCAGGACTTCGCGGCGCGCTTGCGTATACAGTTTGTTGCCAAGACACCAACGTGCAAGTTCCAGGTGATTGGCCGGAGTGAGTTCCGGGATCGAATCGCGCATGCGGTCGTAGGCATCAGGCAGACTTGCCGCTGCAAACCGCACTCGATCGGAATTGATAAACATCCGCCCGGCGGATACCTGAATATCGTAGCCATCGGGCCGAGGCGTGACGTGACCGGAAATGATCTGACCGTCCACAAGCACAAGCAACTGTGACGCTGGCCGAGTTTCACCTGCAGGCTCTTCCAATGCCAGACCGCTCTGCGCAACGACTGCTCGGCAGCTTGCAGCAAGCAGAATCAGCAAAGTGGCACGACGAACATCCATGCAGTGAGCCCGCCCGG
>JANOUN010001114.1:0-2041 GCA_031416875.1 Planctomycetota bacterium
GATGCGGTTCCTGCCGATCTCGGCGTACTGGAGATTTCCCTCTGCGGCAATTATGCCCTGCGCGTTCGCTGGTCGGACAATCACGATTCCGGATTGTTTACCTGGAACCACCTGCGGTCGATTGCGGATAAGATCACGGGCGACGGTGTTCACTCTATGGGTGACTTGTCATAATTGCCCCACCACAACCCCTGCATGCATGAGTGGCTTGTAAATGCCAATCCTTGTGCGAGCACCTTCGCACTCGAAAATGCTGGAAATATGGCCGAAGACTTCTTCTCACAGCCGATTCTGAATTCGCCCTACGAATACCCAGGTCGGCACTGGGAACTGGATAAGTCGGGGCAGCCCACGAACCTCATTCGCGAAATTCGCCGCCCGGCAGAATTTATCACACCGATCCCAAAGCCGAAGAAAAAGAAGGCATCCCGACAGAAGTAACTCGATCTGTCGGGTGACGAGGATTTTGTCGTTGATTCTCAGCAATACGCACATACGCAGCTGATTAACGAACTGAGGCGATTGGTAGACGATTGGCGAACATGGCCTGATCCGAACTCCTGGAAGGTCACTCCTGAGACCGGACGTTTGCTGCAGTATTGGCGGCACCATGATTTTCAAGGAGTCCGGCCATTCTTTTGCCAGGTGGAAGCCGTTGAAACTGCAATCTGGTTGACAGAAGTTGCTCCAAAGATTGGCAAACAGGGAGACCGCTTCCTCGATCACTTGAAGCAGTCCAACCTGGATGCCAACCCACAGCTATTCAGACTCGCACTGAAACTCGCCACAGGTGCTGGCAAGACAACAGTCATGGCCATGCTGATTGCGTGGCAGACCATCAACGCAGTCCGGCGGCAGGGCACCAGCAAGTTTACTCGTGGCTTCCTGATCGTGGCACCGGGAATCACCATCAAAGATCGCCTGCGCGTCCTGCAGCCAAACGATCCCGACAGCTACTACAAGTCACGTGAGATCGTTCCCGGCGACATGCTGGGTGAAATGGACAAAGCGAAAATCGTCATCACGAATTACCACGCATTCAAACTGCGTCAACGGATCGAATTATCCGCTGGCGGACGCGCCCTGCTGCAGGGCCGAGGCGAACCGCTGGATACTCTGGAAACAGAAGGCCAGATGCTCCAGCGAGTCATGCCTGACCTGATGGGCCTGAAGAACATCACTGTCATGAACGACGAAGCCCACCACTGTTACCGGGAAAAACCAGCCGATACCGAAGGGGATGCAGACGGCGATGAAGATCTGAAAGGTGACGAAAAGAAGGAAGCGGAAGAAAACAACGAAGCGGCCCGCCTCTGGATCTCCGGCCTGGAATGCGTCAAACGCAAGATCGGCTTGAGCCATCTGTTCGACCTGTCGGCAACACCATTCTTTCTGCGAGGCTCGGGGTATGCCGAAGGCACGCTGTTTCCATGGACGATGAGCGACTTTTCGCTGATGGACGCGATCGAATGTGGAATCGTCAAACTGCCCCGAGTCCCGGTTGCAGATAATATCCCCGGCGACGAGATGCCGAAATTCCGCAACCTGTGGGAAAACATTCGGGCGAAAATGCCAAAACGTGGCCGCGGCAAATCCGCGGCGCTGGACCCGCTGAGTATTCCGGTAGAACTACAGACCGCTCTAGAAGCCCTGTACGGTCACTACAAGAAGACTTTCGAGCTTTGGAAAGCGGATGGCATCAACGTTCCGCCCTGTTTCATTGTCGTTTGCAATAACACGTCCACATCCAAACTGGTCTATGATTATATCTCCGGCTTCATGCAGCCGAATGCCGATGGCTCCGCCACTCCGGTCAACGGCCGTTTGCCTCTATTCAGAAATTTTGACGAACACGGTAATCCACTCGGTCGCCCGAATACGCTGCTGATCGATAGTCATCAACTGGAATCCGGCGAAGCACTCGACGATAGTTTTCGATCACTCGCTTCCGATGAGATCGATCGGTTTCGCCGGGACATTATTGAACGTACCGGTGACCAGCGAGCCGCTGACAGCATTGACGATGCAACTCTGCTGCGCG
>JANOUN010001115.1:0-1832 GCA_031416875.1 Planctomycetota bacterium
GGTTCACCCCGCATCACTGGGACGGTGGTGATGACTCACTATATGAAACAGGCTCAGCCGTCGGCTCCAGTGCAGGCGTTTGTTCGGACATCCTGTTCGATGTGCGATCAACGAGTCGCCTGCCATCCTTGCCTTGACGCGACTGCAGATCGAATACGATTCTTCCGAGATCGTATCCGAGCGACGCAGCATATTCATCGCGAATTTTTCTGGTTTCTACGACAATCGGATCATCAGACATTGAGAAGCTCCTGTGGCGTGCAAATTACCGACGGCACGCTTCACGACCTTACATGTCCGAACTTAAATACTGATCCCGTCAGTAACCTGGGATAATGCACTTATCACGGATCTTATCCCGCTCAGGCTTGAGTTTTATCGCGAC
Organism: Planctomycetota bacterium; assembly: GCA_031416875.1. Lineage (GTDB taxonomy): Bacteria > Planctomycetota > Planctomycetia > Planctomycetales > Planctomycetaceae > SXXK01. The sequence goes on from JANOUN010001115.1 coordinate 386, forward strand.
GCAGGATCTGTGGCAAGGATGGTGACACTCACCGTCGGCCAGTTATTGACTGTGCGCAAGCTGTAGGGTGTGACAAGCAACGCGCAGGCACACCACATTGCAGACATGGTGTGCCTGCGCTGGCGCTTGTCACACCCTACAAATTCACAAACTGGCCAGCCGTGGCGTGACACCGTGATAAGAACCAAAAAGGCCAGTTGCGCGAACGTGGGCTCCCTTGCAATCTGGTCGAAAGTGGACCTCACCGTTCGTTGCTCAACAAAAACGTAATCACGTCGGCGATGTCCTGTTGAGTCAGCGCGGTGGCGAGGCCGTTGGGCATGGGCGAGACACTCGACGGCACGATCTCGGCAATGTCGCCGCGTGAAATATGATGCGTCTTCTCAGCGTCGATCGAGACGACGATTTCGTTGCCGGTTTCACTTGTGACAATGCCACTCACGACGCGGCCGTCGTGGAGTTCTACCGAAACAGATTCGTAACCCCGCACAATACTGATGTTTGGAAACATCATCGCTTCCAGCAGGTCGCGGCGATTTCGAGCACGCCCGATGCTGGTCAGATCCGGCCCCAGTCGTCCGCCTCCGTAACCAAGTTTGTGGCACGCATTGCAGGCGGCTTTCTTACTCATAAAGACCTCATGCCCGCGGCGCATGTCGCCTTCCGGCAATGTGGCCAGCATCGTTTCCAGCATCGCCGTTTGCTCTTCCAGACTCGCATTCAGAAGGCGCTGCAGTTTGTGGCCTTCGGTCTGCACTGGTTCAGGATATTTCTTCAGCAACTGCGTGATCAGATCAGCTCGCAGGCCCCGCAGGCCCCTGGAATCTGTCAGTGTGGCCAGAAGCTTCATCCCGAAGGCTGCGGAACCTTCGCGTTCAAACGCTGGCAGGAGTTTCGGCAGATCCATCGGGCCGACCTGTTTCGCTGCGGCGAGCAGTGCCTGCAACTGTTCCGACGTGAGTGCTGCGGATGCCAGACAGTTGCACGCGGCCGTGCGATCATTCAGTGCCTGATCGCCAGTGACCATCGCCAGCAGCAACTGGAATGTGCTTTCATCCAACGCCCGCTCCGGACCGGCAGCGCTCAATGCCGCGAGCCGAACTGCCGCAGGCAAAGTTGTCCGTGCGGCAATGATGGCCAGTGTCTGCTGTAACTCGGGATGGCCTTCCTTGGGCAGTGGCAGACTGCGGACGGCAGCGACCAGGTTGGCGACGCTGGAATCGTTCGCCTGTGCAAGTTGCTGGTTGAGTGCATCGAGCCATGCGGCAGGCGTGGCCGAAAGCGTCGTGCGTTCAATCGCTTTGAGACACAATTCCATCGCCGGATCGTGATCCGCAGCCAAATGCCGCAGCAGCAGCGTCTGGATTTCCGGCGAGTCAGCCAATGAGGCCAACAGGTCAATCGTAAGTTCCGCATCGTCAGCCGACAACGATTTCACCGTCGCGAG
>JANOUN010001116.1:0-2705 GCA_031416875.1 Planctomycetota bacterium
GCGGCGTGAATAAGTTTGGGTGGATTTCTGTAGTTGAAGGTCTGAGGAGGATCAGATGGAGCCAGTCGTCTCAGCATGAGTTGAATGGCACTGAGCTGGATCATGGCTTCAGCAGATTTGGTGGTTCGTTCATAATCTTTGCTTGTGCGGCGGGAGCGACCATGCCAACCATTGGTTCGTTCGACGACCCATCGTTTGTGAACCGCAATGAAGCCTTTCGTTCCGGCAGGTGGCGACTGCACTTCGATGGTCCACTGCGGGCGATTTGATTTCAGCCATGCGTTCAATGAATGGTTGCGATACTTGTTGTCACCGAAGATCACTTTCAGACGCGGCAACTCTTCGACTGTGACGCGCGACAACAGTTTCGGGGCGGCAGTACCGTCATCCAGATTTGCTGCGGTGACAGCAACCACAATCAGCAAACCCAGTGTATCCACCAGCAGATGACGCTTGCGGCCCTTAATTTTCTTTGCGCCGTCGTAGCCTCTCTCATCACCACCAACCTCCGTAGTTTTTACCGATTGCGTATCGACACAGGCGGCACTGGGAGTAGGTTCTCGGCCCTCGTGAACACGGATTTTTGAACGCAATTCACCCAGGATCTTCATCAAAGTGCCATCGTCCCGCCACGCCGAGAAGTATTCATATGCCGTACTTTTCGGGAGCAAATCGTGTGGCAACATGTCCCACTGACACCCGGTTCGATTCAGATACAGAATGGTATTCAGAACCTCTCGCAGGTTCACTTTACGTGGGCGTCCGCCGGGCTTTGCGGTCGGAAGCACTTGCTCAACCAAAACCCACTGTTCATCCGTCAAATCTGTGAAATACGACTCTCGAGATCCCGTTTGCTGGTCCGTCATGGCGTGGCACTCCTTTGCTCATGGACGAACTAACTCTAATCCTTTGCTGCTCTTACGTCTGCTCCACTTTTCGGATAGCCTCTAAGAGGAACTAGATGGGCAGATTACTGAAAAACGAATCTCCATCCACCTGTGCTCTCTCCGGGCCGGAGCAGCGGCGGAATCTGATTCTGTTTGCCGTCTGCACGGGTACGCAGTATCTGGCGGCTCCCGTGTTGTATGTCGGCATCACTCAGGCATCGTTGTGTGATCGCCTTGGTGCCGACGCACGCACGTCGAATCTGCCCGGTACACTGTTTTTTGCAATGACCGCAATGCCGGCGTTGTTCGCATGGCTGTCGCCGCGTGTGTCGTCCTTAAAAAGGAATCTCAGTCTGTTCTACGGGACTTCAGCACTGATGCTGGCCACGCTGGCAGTCACATTGGCACTGCCCGTTTCGAATCAATTGAAGCTGGCGATGATCGTTCTCCAAGGAGGTGTTTCCGGAGCTGTGATGCCGGCCGCCATCGCGCTGTTGTGGGAGGCGATGGGACGAGGCTCTGATGAATCCCGCCGAGGACTGGCCCTGAGCATGGCGTTCGGAGCTGGTCCGCTGCTGGCGGTTGTCGGCTCATTCGGCCAGACTGCCTTGCTGGGAGGCGACCTGTTCGGACTTCACTTTAACGGCCTTCCCTATCCCCGAAACTTCATCATCCTGTTTGCCGCCGGCGTGCCCGTGATGGGATTGGCGGCGATCTTTGCGCAGTTCTTTTTCATTGCCCCCGTTGAGCGTGAACAGGAGCGTGAACCGGTCTCCGCCGTGATCGGCTTGCTGATCGGAATTCCGTTGATGCTGGGTGCTGTGACGCTGACGCATATCGCAGCCGTTCCAGCGGATGCTGCGGTCGAGTCCGTGTCGTCCAGTCCGGGTATCGGAAATTCGCTTCGCGCGCTCGGTACGCTGTCTGCCGTCGGCTCCGCACTGGCGTTCATATATCACTTTCGCACCGTTCTTCAGCAACGAGTGCTGTTGTTCGCGACAGTCGTGACCATTCTGGTTTACTCAGGAAATGTCATTCCGTCCAACATGAACCTGTATTCATCGGAAACCCTGGGTGATCTCCCGGAGAAATTCGCTGGCGTGCAGAACATGCTTCGCTTCAGCTTCAAAGTGGTCGCAGGTGCGGTGCTGGGGTGGGTATTGACTCGGACGAATCCGAAAGTCGGCATTCTCGCCACGGCGTCAATTTTCCTGGTCGCTCAAGTGTGGGCAATGTGCGTCACAGGCCCGTGGTATCTGGTTGCGTTCGGGATCCACGGAGCTGGAGAGTTGGTCGGGGTGTACGCACCGAACTACATTGTGTCTGCATCTCGCGCAGATCAGTTGCGGCGCAACATGGCGTTTGTCACGATGCTGATGGTGCCAGCCGCACCGGCCGGATACCTTTATGGAGCGATTGTGGACGGTGTGAAGCAGGCGGGATGGACTGCCCTCGGAATGAATAGTACGTCCCTCGGATTTCGCCTCAGCTTCCTTGTATGCGGTCTGTTGATTCTAAGTGGCATTCTCCTGGCGGTTTTACTGTTACCCGCCAGACCGAGGCCTCAATCCTCAATCCTCAATCCTGCAGAAACTCATCCATGAATTCAGGTATCTGGCGATTTTCAAAATGGCTCGATCCGGTGCCGACATCAGCCCGCATGACGCTCGGTGAGGGAAACACTCCCATCGTCAGGTCTCGACGCCTGGGACCGTCTGTCGGCCTGAAGAACCTGTTCTTCAAACTGGAATTGACGAACCCCAGCGGCTCGTACAAGGATCGCTTCGCCTGCACAGCGATCTCGGACATGGTCGCACG
>JANOUN010001117.1:0-7111 GCA_031416875.1 Planctomycetota bacterium
GCAGAATGGTGACGATGTTCGGCAGCGTGAGTTGCTGAAGATGATTTCCGATACGGAACAGTCACTGGCTGACAAGCAGTGGCTGCGGGCTGTGGAACAGTTTGATGCGGCATGGGAGCGGGCGTGTGAACGGGAAGATCCGCTGCTGACAGCGTCCGGGGCGGACGTGAATCAGCTGGCTCCGGGCAAAACGCAGCGACTGGCGGGCGGACGTGCGAGGCTGGAAGAGCTGTTTCTCACGGCTGGAGAGGAATTCACAGCGGAGTTTCTCGGACAGTTCGAACAGGTTGCCGAATCCCGTATTTCCGAAGCGATCGCTTCCTCCGATTTCCCGACCCTGCAGCGCCTGACGTTGCGGTATGCGTTTTGTCCGGCGGCTCAAAATGGTCTGCGGATTCTGGCGCGACAGGCGATCGATCGTGGCGATGACCTGGAAGCAGCATTGCTGCTGAATCGGATGTTGCGCGTCACCGGAAAGAAGCCGAACCGTGTGGACTCCGCAGAGGTGTCCCTCCAGATTGCCGTTTGCAATTGGCGCGCAGGACTGAACAGTGATGCGCAGGAAAGCCTGGCAGATCTGCTGGCCATTGATCCACAATCCGTCGTGCTGCAGAAGCTGCCGATCCCGGCATCGGCCTCGATTGCGGACCTGCAGAACTGGTTTACCGAGCTGACGGGTGTTCCCGCTGTGGGTGCGTCGGAATGGACTCAGCCGGGCGGGAGTTATCGCCGCTTTGCATCTCGCTCTCGTGGCCCAGCGCGGCTGCAGCAGACATGGGTCTCAGATTCATTGACCGTGAACGATGTACTGTATTCGGATCGCCTCAATCCCATCCTGCAGTCCCTGCGTAACCCGCTGATGGAATTCGGCGAATTACAGGAACAGCAAAACAGTATTGTGGTCCCGGCCGCGACGCCACTCCGCGTCGGTGATCTGGTGATCTTTCGCACGCCGTGCGGTGTGCGTGCGGTGCGCGCGACGGATGGCGAAATTGTGTGGGAAGTGACTCATCCGGACGGTCGCATTCGCGATGTGCTGCAGGCCGTCGAAGACCAGGCTCATCAACAGCTTCAACCCGTTGATCCGGAGAATCCTGACGCGCAGGCGGCGATGCAGCGCAACCTGGAAATGCAGACCATGACGCAATCATTGATCATGGCGACGAGCCTGCGAAATCAATTGGTGCGGACCAACACGACGGCACAGCTTGCCGCATCCGCCACGACGCTGTTTGTGTGTGAAGATGCATCCGGAACGACTGCAGATGACCAGTATCGCATGATGTTTCGGACAGCCTCCCGCGACACGTCGGCGAATAACTTTATCCGCGCCTACGATCTGAAGACCGGACTTTTCAAATGGGAAATCGGTGGTCAAACGCAGTCTGCCGCCCAGCCCAAAGGGAAAGGCAATCTGCTCGCGGGATTCTATTTTCTGGGAGCACCGCTGGTGCTGGGAAACCGCACCTATGTGCTGGCGGAAAGCAGCGAAGGGATTTTTCTGCTGCAGATTGCCGAGCCTGCAGCGACCGATACCGCTCCAACCAATCCCCGTGTCGTGCGCTCCCAGTTGCTGACGCAGCCACAGTTCAGTTCAGGTGATCATCCGGTGCGAAAACACGCTGGCCTTGTGCCATCGTACGCACATGGTTTGCTGATCTGTCCGACATGCGACGAACGGATCGTCGCGGTCTCCGCCGAAGACAACGCCGTGCGCTGGGTGTTTCGCTACGGTGGAAGCATTCGCCGGCAGGAACTGGGTGGTGACGCTCCGGTATTATTCGGCGGACGCGATCCCCGGGATTCTGGTCGTGTCGATCTGGATTCGCGCTGGATCGATTCATTGCCCCGTATCGCCGGAAATCACGTGATCGTGACGCCGCGCGATGCGGATGAATTGTTCTGTCTGGATCTGCAGTCCGGCGAGGAACGCTGGAAGTTGGGGCGTAACCAGTTTCACGGTATTGCCGCGATCGTCGATGACAACATCATCCTGTGCGGTAATCACATTGTTCAGGCGTTTCGGCTGGCCGACGGTCAGCCGCTCTGGAGCCAGTCGATTGTCGACGGCATCGTCTGCGGACATCCGGCAACGGATGGTGCGTTGCTGCAGATACCGACGTCCGAACCGGCGATCGTCACTCTGGATGTGCAGACGGGACGCAGACTGGTGACGCAGCGACTTTCGGATGCCCACAACGACAAGGTACAGCTTCGCGGCATTCAGAGTCCCGGTAATCTGCTGATCATTGGCGATCAGCTACTGTCGCAGAATCTGGATTCGATCCGATCATACGCACAGGGTTCCGATGATCTGCAGTTAGCGGATCAGGCGACGGAACGCCTGCTTCAGAAAGATACGCCGGGCGCGATCAGGCTGCTGGAGCAGGGATTGAATGATGCAGCAAGTCGTGCGGCATCGCGCAGTCTGCTCATTGAGGTTCTGATGGAATCGCTGCACACAGACTTTGCGGCCCATCAGTCTTCTGTCGGACGCATTCGGGAGCTGATCGCTCAGGAGGAAGAAGATCGTCCGGTGGCCGACGTGCTGCATCTGATGCTGGGAATGAGTCTGCCTGATGCCGCGTTGTTGCCTGAACAGTTGAAACGCCGTTCGCAGCGTCAACTGTCAGAATTGAGTCGGCTGATTGCGCAGGGGTTAAGCGAAAGTGATTCCATCAGCGTCGAGGATCTTGTCAATGCTCTGCGTTCAATGCTGCCGGAACTGATGGCCGGTCAGAAGGAAGCGGTCTCCGCGGGCTCGCTGCGCCGACTCAAGTCACTGGCGGTCGTTTCCGGAATTCGCCAGGCACTGCAACGTCGCACTCCTCAGGATCGCATCGCCATTCAGTCGCAGCTGCGCGAAGCGGCTGTTGAGGCGTTGACCTCCGAACGCAGCGGCCAGTTGCAGTTTGTGCGTGATCTTGCCGCCAGCGGAATGCCGCAACTGGCTCTGCATGTGCTGCATTCCGTGGCACCGGACGACAACGATCGCACTGGCGATCTTGTGCGACAGCAGATCCACTTCGAAATCATGCGTGCCGGGATTGACGATGGTACATCCGTGACAGCCATACTGGATGAACTGCTGGCGAATGGTGACACAGCGATGATCAGGGCGATCCATGCTGAGTTTTCAGCGGCGGACGCAGCCAGTCCGTTCACCAGCCTGCGGCTCGTGACTGCAGAATCCATGACCCACAAGACCGTATTCGAAACCTGGTTCGCCGCACATGCGGACGTGATCGCGCAGGAAGACTCTCCCTGGGGCCCATTGGCAAAGATCGACCAGTCTGATCATCGCACCGTGATGTCGCCGCGGAAAATCCCTGGCGAAGTGCCGGATGAAGCGATTCCGTTGTACGGTTCGCCGGGCAAATTTCGCGGCTGGTCGTTTGTGGTGCTGATGAAGGAACAGCAAGTCGCGGCGTACGACGCAAACGGTCGCATTCGCTGGACGCTTCCAGTGGCAGGGGCGGGTGAAGACCTGAGCGATCACCCGCAGACGGAGTCGTACCTTACGACCAGCGGACACCTGCTGCTGTTGAATCTGGCTGGCTCTCTGTTTTCACTGGACACCAGTCATCTGATCGAACGCATGGATGGCAACAAACAAGTGATTGAACCAGCAGTCTTGTGGACGCGAGACCTCGATTCCCTGGCGACGGATCCGGATGCCGATGACTATCGCAGCTATGTGGAAGCAGCAGATCGAGTCACGCAGTTCGCCCCGCAGATGTCCGGCTATTACCCGGTCGCGCCTCTGACACCAACGGCAGTCGCATTGGTCGCCGGTCGCCGACTGCTGGTGTACGACAGTGTGACTGGTCGGCCGTTGTGGCAACTGGATGGAATCGCCCGCGATGCCGTATTATCCACCACCCGCGACAGCGTGCTGGTGTTGTCAGAAAGTTCCCGACAGATCGAAGCCCGCAGCCTGGTCGATGGGACTCAGTTGCAGACGTCGCGGTTGCCAGAGTGGTGGGGCGAAGCCATCAACAACGTTGGTTCGTCGGTGTCTGATTTCCAGATCGAACCTGGCGAAGAACTGCTGTGGCGCATCGCCGTGCAGGGTCAGGCGTGTGTGCTGTTTCGACTGGGGACGACAAAGTCTGCGCTGGAGTGCCGGGATCTGATGACCGACACCGTCACGTGGTCCATTGATCTTCCGGCCGAGTCGGTTTTTTCCAACGTCGCCAATGATGTTGTCGCCACGCTGGGCAGCGGGAGCGAACTGAAGCTGGTGCGGATCGACACCGGGCAGGTCCTGGCCAGCCATGATGTCACGCCCGTGCCGGAACCGCGCGATCTGTTCCTGGTGCACTCGCTGGGGAATTACGTGGTGTTGCCGGAGGCGGTTGATGATCCATCGATTGAACTGGACCCGGTGATGGAAGCGATGCATGTGTATGGCCGGATGTACTGCATTGACGGCCGGACAATGGAACTGCGCTGGGACGAATCACTCGATCATCGTTACATTCGCCGCGCATCCGCGCAGGACCGCGTGATCCTGCCGAATTCTCCGATTATGGTGCTGCTCAATCGCGGCGGGCCTGCTGATCCTGAAACGGGCGCCCGTCGAGTCGTCTATGGAGCCAGGGTGATCGATGTCAGAACCGGCAAGGTATTGCTCGATCAGGACGATGTTGGTCAAGGGCTCAACGATTTCTGGCTGAGGATTGATGCACCAAAGCGTCAGTTGGAATTGAGCTTCGAGTCGCAAATCTTTACGCTGGATTTTTCGGACAGGCCATAGACTCAAAGTGGTCAATACTGCGGCTTCATTCATTCGGAAAATGAACGAGTTGATCCACCGGGATCCCTGCAGCGCCTGTCAGCGTGGCCGCTGACTGGGCGACTTCGTTCAGCAGATCCAGACGAGCTCGTTGATTCTGAATGAGACTTGTACGGGCCTGAACAACCCGGACCACATCCACTTCGCCCGCCTGAAACTGCGTCTCAAGTCCTTCCAGTTCCGCAGGAAGATTCGTGGACGCCGATGTGGCGTCTGTGGCGGCCGCAATCAAAGCAGTTTCATAGCGGTCCAGCGCTGCTTCAGCATCAAGTTCAGCACGGCGCCGGGCCTGTTGCCAAGCGGTAAGTCGCTGATTGTGCTCAGCAGCTCGCTGACGCTCAAGCGGTACGCCGTTGTTGATGACGGGCAGATCAATCTGCCCGCGGAAACCAAGGTAATGAGTGTTGTCGTCCGTGGTCTGATAGTACGGTCCAATCTGCAGGTCCGGAGTCTTCGACGCCGACGCCAGACACAGATTGGCTCGCGCCACATCAACGTCTGAGCGCGCGGCCATGACGTCGGGACGAGACGCAGCCCAGGACAGGATGCTGGATCCGTCCTTGGCTGCTGATGTTTCAGATTCGATTTCTGAAGCCATGCTGGAGTCTTCCGGAACTTTAGGCAAAGTCCATTCAACTCTTCGGAGATCTCCCTGGACATCCTGAATCTGCAGCGGCGACACTCCGAGTTGTCGCGCGAGATCACGCAGTGCTGATTGAAAGTTTGCCGAAGCCAGCCGCTGCTGTTGACGAGTGGATTCGGCATCGACTCGAACGATAGCGACATCGGCGGCAGTTGCCTGACCCGCTTCAAGCTGCTTTTCGAGGATGTTCAGCAGTTGTTGATTGTTTCGGTCACTGGCTTCTGTAAGCTCCATCAAGCCTCGCTGGTAGAGCGCGACAAAGTAGAGTCGTTCTGTTTGAGCCACAGCCAGAAGTTCAGCCTGATGAATATTCCATCGCGTGCTGTTCAGAGCAAACGAGGCACCCTGCTCACGAAACTGCTGCTGATGAGCCAACTGGATCGTCTGCATCAGCAGGACATAGTGGTTGGTCGTACCGGGGTTCCTATTGCGTGCATCCTGCCACGGGGTCGCCTGAACCTGAAGAAACGGATTGAACGGATAAGTCTGCGCGACACCCAGTGTCGCGATGCTGACTCGCTCCGTCTGGCGCAATGTAACAAGATCAGGATTCTGCGACAAAGCCAGCGAGATACTCTCCGGCAGTGACATGCCAATCGATGCTGTTTCACTGGAAGATGTCAGCTGAACATCGGCCCCCGAATTCGTTGCCGACACCTGTTGAATGACGTTGTGATCGGGAGTGTTGCATGCCTCCTCCGATGCTCTTTCCTCTGACTGGCCTTCAGATTCGGCCAAAGTGAGGGACACAGGTGGAACTTTCGGAACGTAGTCCTCTGTCAGTCGAACGCTCGACTTTCCCATGCCGCCGGACTTGCAGCCGCATAGAATTATCACGCACAGAGCCAGAGATGAAATCCGCCGTACCATGGACGCGCGCCTTATCGTGCGGTGCAGTCACCGATCAGAATCAAAGCAGGACCTACTTCATGTAGCCTCCATTCAGGGTTTCGTCCAAAGCTTGGACATCAAATCACAGCGAAGGGACTCGCTAAGGCAGAGTTAATCTTTACTCGCGGAAACCGAGCTTGCCAATCAACAGAAACTGCCGTTCGGTCGATGGTTGCAACGATCGCAGCGGGCATGACGAACGGGACGTCCAGGCGTTACAGCCGGAACAGATTCACTGTCCGCCACAAGCGGAAGAGCGTTGTCGCCCCGCCCCTGCCTGCCGGGCAATACTTTCGCTTACTCTTTTTTCACGCATCGACGCTGCCCGTGACCGCATTCCCGGTTGTTCTTGAAGTCGCAGGTTCAACCAAATCATCACTTGCCTCCTTTGGCAACAGGCGCCAGATGCTGCAGGCGGCTTTGCAGATGCAACGTCGTGAGCTTCCACGTCGCTGTCAGCAAGCCTGACGGTCAATTCAACAGTTCACGCACTACATTCACCTTCGCCACCTGCCGAAAGTCAGTTGCTGACTCAGGACGGTTAGACCTGAGTCAAATACGACGTCGGAATATCTGCTGCCAAACCTGTCGAATCGACCTGATTCCCGCTATTGAACGCATGGTCAAAAAAACGGCCTGACTCGACATCGGTTTGACTACACCTGCGGGGCTGTTCGGCAGAATCGTTCGCCGCGAGGGTCGATGTGAGCGACGCAGGTTGCTACGAAGCGAGACAACACGAAGACAGCGCGAGCAAAACCAAACGCAGCAGCAAGCCC
>JANOUN010001118.1:0-4055 GCA_031416875.1 Planctomycetota bacterium
TCGATTTGTGTGGTCGAGCGGAGCATTGGAGACTCGGGCAAGAATATGAAGTTTTTGATCGCCGAGTCGGGCAATGTAATGGGCGAAGTTCACCGGATTCAGATGCGCCTGCTCACCGTATGCGTCAAACACATGCGAATAGCCGGTCAGTCGCTCCAGCAACTGGGCCAGATTGCCCGGCATTCCCCGCGTGCTGCGCACCGTGCAGAACCCCGTGCTGCCGGTTCGCAGACCATGACGTGCCGAGGTGAACACAATTTCCTGATTCACGATCCCCGCTCCTTTCGGCCATTGTTTTTCGCGGGCACAGGGACAGGCACTGCAGCAGCCGGTGCCGCAGCGGGAATCAGAGAAACGTTGCCGGTTCGTAACCCAGCTCGATGCAAGGCATAGAATACGGGCAATTCAACCCACCGAGGTGAAATTTGACTGGGATCAAATCGCAGATCGATCCGACCATTGGAATCTGATCCAGCCATGATCGGACTTCGCCCGGTGGCGGTGACTGGAATAAAGACGACCTCGCTCGCAAATCCCCGCGCAGCAGTCACGATCGCCGGGCCATGTTCCATCAGCAGCTCTTCGATATCTCGGGAGACTTCCATCAACACATCCAGTTGCAGACAGGAAACTCCATTCTGACCGGCGCGAATCACATCGTCCAGGGCCTTTGGAGACCTTCGCAGCAAGGGACGCCAGGCGTCAAATTTATGGACGATGACAATCAGCGGACGATCGAACTTCTCCGTCGCCGGCATACTCGTCAATTGCCGCACTCGCGCAGCCGCTTCCGACAGGACGTCTGCCTGAGGGTATGTAGTAATCACCGATTCGAGCTGCGGATCCAGACTGGGGTCGCGGCACGCACGGCAGGCGCGCCGGAACGCGGATTCCTGAGTCGGGTCGTAAATAAACAGCAGCGCTTCCGACTTCGCCATGTGATCGATCACGGGAGTCTGCGACGTCACGGCTCCCGGCAGAAAGTGTTCTCCGGCGTTATCGTACAGACAGACCATCCGTGACACTTCTCGACGTCGACCATGCAGCGGGTGAGTTTCGTCCGGCTGAACCGAATACAAATAGGGGCGCGACATCAGCAGGTCCTGTCCGCCGACATGTGTTTGGCAATATGACTTTCCTGTCTCCTGGGTCTTTTCGAGTTTGACGAGCTTCGTGTGATCTTCGTAGTCAAACAGCGTCTTCACATATTCGGTCATCAACTGATTCGCGCGAGGTGCCGCATTCTCAAACCGCAGATGAAACTGCTTGCTTAGGATGGCCCCCACCGAGTGAATCATCGTGGCAAGATAAAACGACTTGCCCGATGACGGAGCCCCCAGGATCGAAAGAAACAGCGGTTCCATTTCCAGCAGTCCGCGATTCACAATGGCATGACAGCGCGGGCAGGCCAGTTCCTGACAAGCCTCCCCCTGCTCATCCAGTGCTCGTCCATCGACCGTGAAAAGCGTCGGGAGAAACCTGCGATACTCTGCCGCGCCAGCTCGGGAATCACCGATCAGGCTGCTATGCGTCGCCACCCACAGAATCTCCTCGGGCGGAAATCTGTTCCAGCAGGTCGGACAGGTGACCAGCGGTAAAAGTGAGATGGTCCGTGCAGACTCAGGCATTGGTCAGGCATCACCTTTCTCAAGCGGGGCTGTTGATTGAATCGTGGGATAAGCATCCAGCTTGTCATTGCTGTCCAGAATAAACGTCGAGTTTTCTTCAATCGATACCTGGCTGGAAGCCTGGGCCACGGGAAATTCAGACTAATCAGGGATTACGACATAAGATACTCGTGCCGCAGTCCCGGAATCAACTTACGGGAATGAGAATACGGCCCTCTATCTCCAGGAAGTGCGATTGAAATCCGAAACTTGCACGCTGATCAGTCCCGACCCCGGAAATTGCAGACACGCTTCCTGCACGGCCGCTTCACAGCAGCAGATGAATTCAAAGTGCCAATTCCAAATGGACCGGACGCCAGCTGCGCGTGGGATAAGGCGGGCAGAATCCTGACGGAGTTTGACCCTATTCTGGAACGACTGGACTGCAGTGTGAAGTCTCGATCACGATGCGGTCACAACAATCATCCCCGGTGCGTCGTCTCCCGAGCAGGTCACCAGCAACGCCGCCGTCACGAACCGACCGAAATATCCCGCTTGACCAGGTAAGCGGCAGCGATGGTGGTCGGAAGTGCAATGGCGCCAATCAGAATGCAGGCGGGAAGCAGCGACAGAAAAGCGACGTATCCAATTTGCCAAAGTGGCGGATAACCAGGCTCCTGATAAGCAACGGCGAGACCAACATACGCATGGACTGCGTCACTCCACAAAGCAAAGAAGGATAAGAATCTCGGGACTCGAAAATCAGCGAGTTCCGGAACGATAATCACCAACAATGCACCCACCGCCAGCACCGTTGAATACGACGAATGCCGTACGCTGCACGCAGCGAAAACAGCGAGGCTGTAACAAAGCAAATGCAGCAGCATCGGAAAAACAGCAGCGAATCCTGGACTTGCAGCACGTACCGTTCCAGACCATGTCAGCAGCATGCACGGGACATCGAACAGGCCAATCAGTGCAATGGCTCCACCGATGTACTTGAACCAAAACCAACTGCCCGGCGAGATCGGTCGAGATCGCCAAAACGTATGCAAGTCCGGCTGAAGCTCCGAAACGCAGCTGCCGACTCCGATGAGTAAGGCCAGAACACAACCCAAAGCTGGATACAAGAAGTTGAACGTATCGGGCGCAAATCCTGTACTCACGGCAACGGTTAATTGAGAGATGCACAGGCCGCCGGGTCATCAAGGATCACGACTTTCGGCCGATGAGTCAGGGCCAGCAGCAGGCCGAGTCGAACGTTCTGTCCTTTCGACAAATGCCGCACTTTCGTTCGCAGCGGCAACTCAAACTGCTTCGCGTAACTCGCCGCCAGCGTGTGGTCCCACGTCGGATAGAAAGGGGCGATGAATCGAATCAACTGATCCACAGTCATCCAGCTGAACATCGTTTGATCTTCTGCCAGATATCGCGGCCGTGATGACTTGATCACGCTCACGCCGCCTACCTGTCGCGAGTGTCGATATCCGGCGGTATTTCCGCGCACGAAAAAAGACCGGGACAATCGTCACCGGTCTTCGTTCTCTGGCTGACCTGTTGTTGTGGAATCACATACCGCAGCAAGGTGCCGGGGCTGGAGCGCAGCAAGTTGGTGCCACTGGAGCACAGCATGAGACTGGCGCACAACAAGGCTCAGGAGCCGGGCAGCATGGTTCACAGCTGTGGCGGCGGAAGCACTTTTTGAACATCCCGGAAAACAGGCCGCAATGAGGCTTGCGGCATGGATCACAGCATGGTTCCGGTTCACAGCATGGCTGTGGCGCACAGCACACAGGTGCAGGTGCACAACATGTTGGAGCTGGGGCACAACATGGCTCTGGCTGCGGGCAGCACAGCTCGCAACAGGACGACTTCGACTTGAAACAACCAAACAGGCCAGCTTCTGCAGACTGCGGTGCAAGGAAACAGCTCAGAACAGTGACGGCCAACAGGGATAGAATACTTCTCATTGAACAATTCTCCGGTCATGCGATTTTGAAAAGGTGGACGCATCCGTGCCTGGACAGTTGAAGAAATTATTCAATATGCCCAAGGCCAACGCTTGACTCAAATTCGAAATCCAATGCAATTTCAGGAGTTTTCGCGGCGGGCTGCCGGTCCAGATGGCTCGGCAAGGACTTCGCGTTGAATGTGAGGTTCCGATTGCGCCAAATGCAGCAATCAATAAAAAAGGGTGGTGAACCATCCTGATTCACCACCCCATGTGTTTTCGAAGATGTCCTGAGTCAGGAGCAACTTCTGTCTGTTCAGTTTCCTGATGGAAACTGATTAGTAACGATCGCGTCCACCACCGCCGCCGCTGCCGCCACTTCGGCCGCCGCCGCCACCACCGTAGCCGCCGCCACCGCCGCCACTTCGGCCGCCGCCGCCACCACCGTAGCCGCCACCACCACCGCCGCCACCGCTTCGTTCTTCACGAGGGCGAGC
>JANOUN010001119.1:0-2560 GCA_031416875.1 Planctomycetota bacterium
CATCGACTCCCAAACGCCTACAAAACGCATAGAACAATGGCCGAACATCATCGCTCAACCTGTCGAGTGATTTTTCAGCCGCTTCTGCAGTCTCGGTGGAAAGGCCAGATTCGAGCGCCTTTTCCCCTGTGAACATGTACAGGAACAAAAGCCGCAATGCTTCTACATGCCCCCGATGAATGTTGTCGCCAGATAAAAGGAACTGTTGCAATGAGTTCGACAAAGTCAGGGCGCGAATCAAGTGATCAAGAACTTCAGATTCGTCTTGCCCATATCGGCCTGATTCCTGTCTCTCAGCCTGGGAAGCATCCAATTCCATCGTTCCGGTTCCTGTGTTCCGGACCATCCTGAAGAAGAAACGAAGGCGGAAACAGTTCAGGAAAACCGTTTGTCGGTCGGGCTCATGACTTCCCGGCCTATCCGCTTTCGATACTAAAAGTCTACTGGAAATCGTTGTCCGGTTCCTGTCCAAACCAGTCCGGCAGCTCTTCCGCTGCCATAGAAACACTTTGCGGCAATGCTTCCAGGGCTTTCAGATCAATCCGGTATCCGATGACATTGCGTTTTGTTGGATGCCAAAGTTGTCGCAGGGCATCGGCTTGCTGCAGTCGATTCAGCTCATTCCAAACAGTTCTGTCACTCCAGCCCAGAAGCCTTGCCAGCTCAGCGTACCCGCACAAGATCCAGAGTCCGCCTTGATGCCAGCGAGCCTGTAGCGTCTGCTTCGCAGGCGAATCACACGCGGTGAGAACAGCTTTCAGCATTTCACGACAGCCGTCCGTCAGATCTTGCCGTGAAGAGCTCAGCAGACAGTCCCAACGATCGCGGATAGTTTGCGGAATGGTCATCGAACACCGCCTTCCACCGCTCCTGCCTCAATGCTCTTCAGGACGCATCTCAACTGCCGAATTGAATCGGCACCGGCTTGCTGTTCGGCCGACGATTCTACGGCCGCCTGAAGTCGCTTCAGGGAATGCAGACCCTGATTCAGTTCCGCCATCGCCTGCAGTCTCAATTGCCCCACCGAGTCGGCATCAATTCCAATTGCCCCACCCTGAGCCCCACCATTTTCAGAAAGTGCCTTGAATCCCTGCTCAAACTGCGATTGTTCGACCCCCGCCTCCGGTACTACAAAAACCCAGCAGAAATGCTGGGTTTTTTCGTTTCATGACTCTTTGTTGCTGTTTATGGCAAATGTGCAGAACGTGTCCGAAAACCACTAGAATACACCCAGTCGGGTGTAGTCGGGTGTAGTAATTTTCGGTGTTGAATGCAAAAAGCCGCCGATGAAGTAGTGACGATGACGAGTTGAATTTGTTCGGCGATGAGGACTGTTTTCTGTGAAGTTGACGTTTTACTGGAAAATGCATAATACTCATTAAGGATTCCGGAAAATTGCCGTCGGCGGTATTTGCCGATGGCCGACTGAATCGCCGGACCTTTTCGACGGGAAAGATCATCAAGGAATTGTTTTCTTCTGATTGACACTTGTCAAGTGGCGATCTTCTTTCTAAAGATTCATATGTCAAAGCGTTCTCGTCACCCGAACAAGGAAATCGAAGCGGCGTTGAATTACGCTGAGTCCTTGGGCTGGCGTGTGGAGAAGGCTAAAGGAAAGGGTCACGCTTGGGGTAGAATGTATTGCAGATTTGCAAATCGACGTGGATGTAAGATGTCTGTATGGTCGACGCCTAGTGTTCCTGAAGACCACGCCGAAAGAATTGTCAAGAAAGTCAATAACTGCAGCTGTGAGGGGAAAGCGGATGTCAGTGGTCGCTCGTAATAAGTTTAATTTTACTTTGGTTTTGGACAATGTGTTTGATGTGACCGAAGAAATGGAGGATCGACTTTTTAATTCGGGATGTGACGATTGCACTATCATCCTTCGTTCAGGACGAGTTTGTCTTGACTTCGTTAGAACTGCCGATTCTTTTTTGGACGCGGTGGTGAGTGCGATTGAAAATATTGGCAACGCCCGGATCGGTGCGACTGTGGAAAGAGTCGATGAGTCGGATCTCGTTTCACAATCTGAGATTTCACGCCGGCTGGGATGTTCTCGCCAGAATGTCCACCAACTTATGCATAATGAGGATTCGCATTTTCCGCGGCCGATTGCGAATATCACAGAGGGGCAAACTCAATGGAGATGGCATGAAGTCTCAGAGACGATGTGTGGAAATGGCAAACTTGAGAGTCGAGTGGCTGAAGATGCAAAGGCGGTCGCAGTAATAAACTGCGTCTTGGAAGTGCAGCACTTTGAACGAGTCGCAAAGGAACTCCTTCATGCAGTTCAAGTTGGAATTAACGACGTTGTCCTCAGGTCTGGCCAAACGCTGCGCTTGGCTGAGTCAATTGAATTTGGCTGGCCAAATTCGCCGGGAACTACTGCAAAATGTCCAGATTACAATCAGGGAAGTTGGGAACCCTTTAAGGTGTCAGAGGGGCCTTGATCACGGATTCGGCCAATCGTGGGGTTGACGGGGGCGGCTGTACAGTATTTTGAGCTTGCAAAAAAGCATGGCTCGGCGCAATCTGATCAGGGTGGAAAACCAAGGAAGAT
>JANOUN010001120.1:0-8347 GCA_031416875.1 Planctomycetota bacterium
TTCGCCATATCCACGGCGACCGATGAACAGGAACATCAGGCTGAAAAATGCAGCGAGCCCGGCAATGGAACCATATGTGACAAGAAAGTGCAGCGTGCGTTGTCTGGACAGGACCCAGCAGCCAGGAAAAATGAGCCCGACATAGCACAGCGACAGCAGGAAAATCAGCCACCACATATGTTTGGGCTGCGTCAACTGTCGAAGTTCGGAGAACAAATCATCATCGTCAGTGACACTCGTACCATATCCGAATCCGCTGCCCGTCTGTTTTTCGTATTCGGCAATCTCGTCCAGGTCTGCTTTGGATAAACCCTGTGTCGTGACGACCGACGCCACGATGTCTTTTGAAAGCTGAGCCCGCTGGATTTCGTGCCGCGTCACACTTCCGCTGCCGACGTGGAACTCCTCAAACGGTTCGTTGAGCGCGGCGAGGGAGCCGGAAAATCGGAGTGTCTGATTGTTCTGATCGTGCAATAAATGCAATCGCCCGCCGGCTTTCAGCCACGACAGCATTGCTTCCTGCCGCGGCGTTTCCCAGTCCGGGACGTGATCCATAAAAAGTGCGTATAATCCATGCGTGGCGGTGGAATACGGCGGAAAGATTTCTTCCGGCATGTGCTTGATTGTGGCAGGGATCTTGATGAGTGCGTCGGGGCGGTCGAGGATCACAGCAGGCAAAGATTGATCGGCATCTTTCATCTGCAATGCATTGGAATCCACCACGGATCTTGGCTGATCGATCGGATCGAACGTAAACGTTTCGTTCTCGGTGCGAAGCTCGAATCGCCAGCTGGAAGTCATGCCGACGATATACGGGTAGAATTGCACCCAGCGGCGGGAATGCGGACCCAGAAAAACCGACTGCGTCGCCGTCCCGCCGGTTTCACGAATCATACCGGCAACGGATCGCAGCGTCGCCTCCGCTTCAATCGGCTCGTCGCTCAGATTATCCAGTTCGATCGACAGTGGCATGAACTGACCGTTCATCACACGCCCATCGAACCCCCAGATCTTGTCGGCGATGCGGACTTGTTGCGTGGCCTGAGCGAGCACGGGTACCGTGTGAAAAAGGGTTAGCAACATGACACAAAGTTGAAGAAATCGTCGGGGATTAGAGCCAACCGATCGAGCGCCGAACGAACGAGCAAGGTTGCGTGGTTTTACGGCGAGCGCTGACAGGAATGCGAGTCGCGGAGCGACATCGCCTACGTAGCTCAGTCGCTCCGCGACTGTGATTCCCCGCGAATCCTGCGATCCATCGCTCAACCTGCTATAACCAAAATCGTAAGACGCACGGTCACATGAATCTGTCTGCGGTTGGTGCCCGACGACGTTCCACCGTTGCGCCGGCGTTTTCGTTGCTCGATGGTCCCGATCTACGGTCGTTCGTTGAATGCTGTTCTGATCCATTTTGCTCATGCGGTCACTTCCGATCCCATCACAGACGGCAAAGTGAAAAGCTGTGCCTCCAGTGGTCGGTAATCAGGCTCCTGATCGTATCGACCGAGCAGTCGCGGAGCCAACCGCAGGGTCAGCGTCCGGATTAACAACAGCAGCAGCACCTGCCAGACAAAAACCACTGCAGAAACCATCAAGGCTGAAGCAATCGAACGCGATGGTGCGTAGTAGAGTTCCGTCTTCTCGACATACGGATTACCTGCGGAAACCAAAACGGCCTCATTCGCCTGCACACCGCCATCTGGCCGGAACATGCAACAGACTGCGGAGGCGATGGTGCTGCTTTGTTCTTTCAGTTGCTCTGCGTCAGGTACGTTTCTACGCCTCGGATCGCTGAGTACCGTGTGTCGATAGTGAACACTCCATGCCGCCTCAAACACCAGCCCGCCCGGTCGGCAGAGGAACGAAGAAACCAGTACCCATGCTGCCATCAGGCAGATGGCCGTCATCGCAGATCGCGACTGCGACTGCGACCGCAATCCCAGCAGGACGGCCAGCCATGCCAGAATCTGCATCGTAAGAAAAGTCGTCAGAATGGAACTCACAATGTACCATCCCACCTTGAACATGGTCTGCGGTGAAGAGAACATCGCGCGTAAATCAACATTCAGCAGCAGCAGTGTGAAGTGAACGCTGAGAATTGGAATCGCCAGCACGATCATCAGACGTTTCATCCCGGTGATTTTTTGAGTCAGAATTTCTTTCGCCGTTAGCGGGGTTGAGAGCAGGGCGTCAAGCGTTTCGCGGACACGTTCAGCCGAGATGATCGTTGCGCCTTTCATTGCCAGAATCATCGCCGCGATTGCCCACACGAGCAGTAACAGCGCTCGCAGCCCGGAAAAATCCGTACGAGCGGACACGGTTGCAGCCCCCACGCAGATAAACAGCGTCGGCCCTTCCATCACCACCAGGATACGAAACAGATAGCGCGCCTTGCCGAGCGATTTCTTTGAGCGTTCACGCCATGCAACGGGGTCAAAGAGCGGCAGGCTGTTGTGGTCTTTCATCAACACCATGCCACCGGTCGTGCGGTCATTCAGCTGGATAAAGAATCCATCGATTGCCTTGAAAACTTTCAGCATCACGGATGACGATGAAATAAATGCGCGCCGGACCAGAAAGACGCGTGCCATCAACACCAAAACCGCAGTGACCATCAACGATGGAATGGTGGTTGCCGCAACGAACATCAACTGACCCAGAGTGTGCAGGAAACTGCTCGATGACTCCGCCAATAATGTGTTGTTTCCATACCCGGATGAATGAAATCCCTGGAACGCGGCGATCCACAGGTAGAACGGCGTCGGCAACGCGACGGGAAGTTCATGAGCGAACAATCCGGAGAATACGGCCAGCAGTCCAGTGAGCACATACGACCAGATGAATGCCGTCACCGTGGTGGCGAACCATGAACTGCACAACAATCCAATGCTCGCATACAGCAGGCATTCGCAGAACAACAACCACAGCGTGCCGAGCAATAAGGTTGTTTCCACTCCGCCCAGCGAGTACACAACGGCCAGCACCGGAAACGTCAGCAGCAGAAATGTGAACATCGGAACCAGGCGGCTTCCCAGTTTTTCCAGCACGATCGTCATCGGCGACAACCGCGTGACAAACAGCGTCCCGATCGTATTGCGTTCTTTCTCAATCGTGATCGAACCACAGATTAAGGCTGGCATCAGCAACTGCACAGACACAAACAGCATCGGGACGATGCCTTTGAAAATCGGGGCACACGCTACAAAAAATCGATTTGGATTGCCACTGCCGACACCGTAGCCGGATGACTGCAGAAAGGCTAAGTGATAGCTGTAATACAGCATGACAGCCGTCAACACAATAATCGCGCCGACAAACCGAATGACGTACGTTCGCCGCCGACTGGAAAGCTCCGTCAGTTCACGCCGCAGCAGTGGAAGTTCCGGGATGATGCCGAGGATGCTCACACGGTCTTCCCTTCGGTCAGCTTCATAAAGGCCGTTTCCATATCCATGGCTTCCGGCTGAAACATTGTCAGTCTGGCTTTCTGCTCCACCAGTGCCTGATGCAGATCGGCGACGGACATCAGATCTTCGTGCAATTTAATGGCCCAGCGATCGACCTGGGTCTCAACCGAACCCACACCGGGAATCTTCTGCACGCGATCCAGCAGATCATCTGCCGGATTCTCGACACGCACATGGATCACACGCATCAACTGCAACTTCCGATAAATATCAATCAGCGAACCCTGAGCCACAATCTGCCCCAGCTCGATGATCCCGATGCGCGTACACAACTGGCTGAGTTCCTGCAGAATATGACTGCTGATGATGATCGTCTTGCCCATTTCCCGCAGCGCCTTGAGCAGTTCACGCATTTCAATGCGAGCCCTCGGATCCAGTCCGCTTGACGGCTCATCCAGGAGCAGGACTTTAGGATCATGCAACAGTACGCGTGCCAGCGCCAGCCGCTGCTTCATGCCGCGGGATAAACCGTCCACGGGCGAATCCGCTTTATGCGTCATGTCCGTCAGCGCCAGCACATCGTCAATCGTGCCCTTGCGTTTCGACATCGGCAATTTGTACGCCGCTGCAAAGAAATGCAGGTACTCCAATGCTGTCAGGTCTTCGTAAACGCCGAAAAAGTCGGGCACAAATCCCATGACGTCGCGAACCTGCTGCGGCTGACTCAACACGTCCAGCCCGCATACCAGAGCCATCCCGCGAAACTTCGGTTGCAGCGTCGCCAGGACGCGAAAGGTCGAGGATTTTCCGGCACCGTTGGGACCGATAAAGCCAAAGACTTCGCCATGCGGAATATCCAGCGAGATCCCTTTCACGGCTTCGAACTTGCCGTAGTTGACTCGCAGATCGCGAATACAGATCGCGAGCGGTTTTGGTTTCGGCGGCATTGCGATTGTCGTCGGATCGGTCATCGACATTGTTTAATTCCTGCGATTCATGTAGCCTGGACATTCTTGTCCGAGCTTGCTTTCAAAGTCAGGTAGGGTGTGTGCAGCGACAGCGGAACACACCATTGTCAAATTCTTCCGCAAGTGGTGCGTTGCGCTCCGCTTCACGCACCCTACAGCCTGGCACGTTCGCTCAAATGACGACGGACATGAATGTCCATCCTACGGCTGAACGAAATACAATTTTCTGAACACTTCAAAATTTTCGCCCTGTTGTTTAACAATCACTAACGCCCATTGGCTGGGATCCGAACTATCCAGCAAGGCGAGGTCTTCCAATGAGCCCGCTCCGTGCGGCGCAATCTGACTGACGAGGCCAAAGATATTTGTCTGTGAGGTTTTCACGGTCGGAAGACAACTGAGCATCGTGGCCGATGCCGATTGTTGACCCAATTGATATTGGTAATGAGTAGGATCCAGATACCGTCCATATCTGTCTTTCTGAAAGAATTTCGTTGGGATTTGCCCCATCAGATTCAGCACGGTTGATTCATGATAGATCACCGCAAAACACTGGGTTGGAGTCACAGAGTTTGACTGTTCCGCGACCGCATACTGAGACAATGCTGCCCTTAACCGCGTGTTACCTTCCGGCGTCGTCAGCAGTGAGACATCGTTCCAGTCGATGGGCGGGACCTTAGACTCCTGCGGTTCCAGCGACAGAGTTCGCAAAGAAACGGGCGACCACTGCTGTACCAGATGGCTGACGCTGTAGCTCTGCGGAAAATGTCCGCTGTAGCTCAGTGGCGAATCCTGAGTACTCTGTTGCGGTTGTCCATACTGGTTGTAGTAGTCTGCATTGGTAAAATTATCTTCCGACAACACAACCAGTTCGCCTTTGTGGTCATTTCGAACACTTGCCTGCGAGCTGTAGTACAGCGTCTCCAGTGTTGTCTGGCGGACGGGAATGCCGTTGTCCGCCAGGTCAGTGATGACCAATTTGCCACCGGTATCCTCGCTGCCCATAAACGCATTCGCCACCATCACGGTCAGCAGCGTAAAGATGCCGGTGATGAAAGGAAACAGCACCCATGTGTATTTTCTTAGCCGCAGCCAGCCCAGCAGAAAATAATCTCCTGGCCCGATCGCCGCGACATAGCCCATCAGTATCATCCCGATCACCCATGTCGGCACCATCTCGACATCGGACGGCATCAAAGCCTGTTCCGCGACCGACAACAGCGGCTCCGCGTGAGGACTCAGCCGATCATCAATTCCAAATTGGGACTTGAGTTGATTCAGGTCGAGGTAGAATTTACCGTCTTTTGCTCGAACGCCGTAGTACTGGTAATGTGCATCCCTGGTGAAGATTCCCTCTTCATCCCGCTCCACGTTGACGCCTTGTGACTTCAGACGCTGCACAACATCGGCAGGAATCCAGTTTTGCCCCTGCCAGACGGGTTGATCTTTGCGGACTTTCCAGAGGAATGCCACGATCGCACCAAGGTCTTCTTTTGTGAGGCTCGCCGAAAAGTCGTTCGAGACAGGCAACAGCACGCCACGACCCAGACCGCAGTGACTCTTGATGATCGGGTCAGGCTCATCGCTGACAACCAGTAACCGGCCCTCGGCATCCAGAGATAAATTCGCGGAGCTATCCGCACCCTGTTCAAACAGCTTTCGCAGGAATTCAAGCTGCAGCGGCTTCATCGGAACGTCCGGAACGATGCACACGCTGCCGCCCGCTCGAACCCACGCCGTCAGTCCGTCCAGTTGCTCCTTCTGCAACGCCGCCAGTGATTCATCAGACAGCAACACGACATCAAACGCACAATACGAAAGTGGATCCTGTGGCAGATCTTTGGATGACCATTGTCCGGCAAAATGAATGAACGTACGTCCCATTTTTTCGATCTGTTGCTCTCCTGACAGTTGCTGAGTGCCTGCATTCGTCTGCTCAGCTTCCAACTCTGCATAGAGCGGATTGTAGTTATCCAGTGACAACGCCGATTCCAGAAACTTACGATTGGCAGATTCGCTGTGTCGCCGCGTTTCCTTAAAACACGAACACAACAGGACACCGCGCTCCATCGGGCTGGTCGTCAGCAGATCGAATGGTTCAATAATGTTCAGCTTGTCCGGCACAGAAGACAGTTTGATTCTTCCCTGGTCTGTGACGAAAGACGCGACAACCGCCCAGTTCTGCGTCACGGCTGTTTTCAGCGGTGGCAGCACGACGTTGAATTCATAATCTGCGCCCGCCAGCACAATCCCTTCGTACCGCAGGGAAGCCATCAGGTCATCGGATGAGACCACATCCACCGAATCATAAATCGCCAGTTCCAGATCGCCCTCCAGAATCTGCGGCTTGTTGTATTCGAGTTTGATATGGACGGGCAACGGTCCTGACGATCGATTACGAATGGACATCAGTTCCATCTTCATGCGGATCGCTGGTTTTTCCTGCGCCAATGTGGACCCAGAAAAAAGGACAAACATGTAAAGGAATGCGATTCGGGCCGACGGCACAAAAGGTGATAGCCCAGGGCAACGCCCTGGGGCGGTCGCATCCGGACCCCAAAAGCCCCAACGGGGCGAAATGATCGGCGATACTTCATTGCGCCCCTTCAGGGCTTTCACGTCCGTGATGATCCGATACCTGGGGCGATGCCCCAGGCTTTCACATTCAGCCGCGTTGCGGCACACGCAATGTCCCTGCGATTCATTGGTCATTCGGATTTGGTCATTGGTTATTTTCCTCATACCATCGCTCCTCGCGGACGCTGGAAATACCACCATTCAAACATCAACACACCGAACGCCAACAACGCGAGGATCCACCAGAATGGCTTATCAGAATCCAGCTGTTTGGCATCATCCGTTGCCACGGTCAGTTCCGAAAACCGCAGTTCTTCCACAGGTTTCAACGACGTCTCGGTGCCGCTCAGCAGGCCCGTGCCTATGGACGTTACAATGTTGCTGCCGTCCATAACATCGTAGCGTCCGACTCGGGATGCCGGGATCCCGTCGAGGGTTCCAGCGACATTGGACTCCGCTTCCAGCGATTCTCCGTCGGGCGTTTTGATTGTGTACGATCGGCTTCCATCCACAGAAATCGGAGGCAGCACTCCCGTGGGTGCCGCTGCGACGTCGGACAACGAAGCCTGCTTCAACGCCGTTTCAACAGCGTTTGCTGCGATGATCGGAAATCCTACGCGATACGGCAGCGTCGATCGATCCGTGTGAAATGTAAACCAGTACGACACCGACAGTCCTTCACGTCGTTGAAGCATCAGCGGTCCGGCATTGCCGTCAATCAGAACTTCGTAGCCCCGTTCTTCCAGATCTTTCGTGGCCGCTCCAGCTGCCAGTTTCGGCTGCTCACCTATCTGGACATCCACAAGCTGCACATGCCGCAACATCGGTGCCGTGCGATTCCAGTCCACCACATATGACACGTCTTCTTCGACTTTGATGAGTTCCTGCAGATCCTGTGGAATGACACCCACAAACATCCGCACCGCGGCTTCGGCACTGCCCGCTCCGTCTTCATCGACGATCAGCAAATCGTACTCTGCACCGCGCGGCTCAGTGCCTTCTGATTCTTCCAGATCCAGGTTCGGCTGCACGCGCACCGCATGACGCCATGACGCCAGTTTCGGAGACACCCAGACTTTCAGCGGCCGCGCTGCCGGCAATGTCAACCACACACTGTTGTCCACGGCCAGTGAATCAAATCCCGCTGGCACCAGCCTCGCTTCCAGCAGTTTTGACTGACTGGTATTTACCGGAAACACGAGTCGCTCTGATTCTTCATTCGACACTTCCACCTGATGCGATTCTCTCTGCTGACCATCTTCCCACAGCTGCAGTTCCGCACCGCGCAGGTCAACAGACGACGACGACACCCGCACGAACACTTCCCATTCCTCCGGCCCGCTGCGACGCGCACTCATCTCGGTAATCCCGACATTCGGTCCGCCGATATCCACG
>JANOUN010001121.1:0-2052 GCA_031416875.1 Planctomycetota bacterium
GTTATTCACCGCGCGAGCGAAGCTGATGCTGCAGCTGCTCCGCCATGTCATGCAGCTGAGTATCATTGTATCCGACGAATTCTTCTGCCGTGGATGGACGGATGCCGAGCAGTTCCTGCAACAATACGATGCGTCCAGCCAGAAACCCTTCCTGGCGTCCCCTTGCTTCGCCCCTTGCTTCGCCCCTTGCTTCGCCCCGTGCTTCGCCTTCCCGAATTCCATCCTCCCGCGCCTTTTGCAGTCTTGCCTCTTCGTCGCGCTGGAATTTCAGGCGAGCGTTGTAGAGCATCAGTTGTTCAGGCGTCTGTGAGATCATTTCCAACACTCCTGCGGCTTCAGCGATTTCTTCATCCGGGAACAGGCGACGGATGTCTTCCGGCGTCAGTTTGTCAGCGTTCTGCAAAAAATACGCCCAGCGTTCCGCTGGCAACGCATGGTATACATTCTCCGCCGTCACACGAAGATTATCCAACTGCAAAAGATGAATTTGCAGGTCGTCTGTCAGAATCAGCCTCGATGCCGCTTCTCTCAGACGAAAGTCCAGATGCAGTTCCGAAGACTCGGAAAACATCGCCTGTGTCAAGACACAAATGCTGATCGCCGGACGCAGTTCTGTGTATTGATTTCCCTCGTGCAATTGACCTGCATAGACGCTGGACGCATAGTACGCCAGACGCTGCGACATGCCGGCTGGCAGCGATGTCTGCATTTCGATATTCAGGAGTCGACCATGCTCATCAGTCGCCAGAATGTCCAGAATCGACAGCTTGTCGTCGTCACTGTCTTTCCCCAGAAACGGATTCAGAATTTCGACATGCGAAATCTTTGGCTGATCGGTCAAAATCGCGTTCAGAAAGTGGATCGTCACACCGGAATGCTCAGGACTCCCCAGCATCAGCTTGAACGCAAAATCCACCGTCGGACTGATGCCAATTGCCATGTTCCTGCTGCCACAGATTCTTCGCTGCCACCATCAACAACTTATCGAACCGCAGGACGCAGTGTAACAGCCAAGGACAACAACGGAATGACCCCGTTCAGAATCCATTTGCCTCACTCAATGACAGGGCGTATGGACTGAAGTCCATTTGAAACAGGCGGTTTTCCACAATCGCAATGAAAAGCCAACATGCGATGAGTCACAAACTCGCTTTGATTGGGGGCGACAGGATTAGAACTTCAATCAGCGAACACCGCTGTTTGTGGAGATCAGCGGCACTCATGCTGCTCAATTTAACACGCGTCGGTCCGCCAGACCGACGCGCCTGACAATTTGATTTGCAGGGACTCGAACTGCCGTCAGACTGCGTAGTCGAAATGACTGCAAGTGCCATCTATCGAAGCTGCGA
Source organism: Planctomycetota bacterium (assembly GCA_031416875.1). Taxonomy (GTDB): domain Bacteria; phylum Planctomycetota; class Planctomycetia; order Planctomycetales; family Planctomycetaceae; genus SXXK01. Next base: position 1,350 of record JANOUN010001121.1, read on the forward strand.
CGGTGTTCTCAACCAGAGACCACGACGGTCCCAGCCAAACAGCACAGGAGGGCGTGTCCTGTGCACGCAAGCCGTTTTCGGCTGCGAGGAATTCGGACAGCACCGCAATGTTTTTGATCGCGAGTCAACTGAATTGGCGGCGGACCGGATGCTGATTCACTCAAACACCTGGCCTGCTTCGGGCGAACCACGAATGCGGGTTTATGCCCCGCGCGGCCGGAAATGAGTCCGGCGAGCGGAGTAGCGTGAGCCCTCCGGTATCTCGTATTTGTACCGGCAAGCTGACGCATGCCGCTCGCCAATTGTCTCACTCATGACCACGCGGAGGATAAGTCCAAACCAGGCGTGTGGTGCCGGGTCGGTGGCGGAATGGAGCGAAGTCGCTTGATGTAATGATGCTCTCGCGTTCATAATCCTGCCCGGCTGAAAATGGACTTTTCATGGCCCACACGGGAGCAGCGTGAAGATGATCTCGATTACCGAGCAGTTTGTTGAATCCGCCTCAACAAATGCAGACACGACGAAGAACGGTCGAGCCCTCGTCCTGAAGGGCAAATTCACGACGCTCAACAAGTCCGCCGACGACACTCTGCTGTTCGGTCAGTGCCAGGGAAGCGGGAAAGAGGTAGCTGCCCATTTTGCGTGAGGCTGTCTTTTACGGGGTTTGCGGTACCGTAAGAGAGCAGGAAATTGGGTTCAAACC
>JANOUN010001122.1:0-1587 GCA_031416875.1 Planctomycetota bacterium
CGCTCGACGAATAAACACTGTCAGCCGGGCGGTCATCCAAAGTGGCCGCCCATTTTTGAATCAATCGCAACAACCCCATGAGGACCATGAACAGCAGAAAACCCAATACCCCAGCAACCACAGAATCCACGCATAGCACTCTTGTCTCCGATAACCGTCGGCGTACCCCCATCCGAAAGACCGCCATTCAGGACACGTTCATTCGCGAAGCCCGAGTGAATTACCTTCATTGCGATCATGCGATGTTCAAGATCAGCAGCCCCGCCGATGTGGCAAACTTCGTTCGATCAATCCTGACGGACAACAGCCGCGAGCATTTTGTCGCTCTCTACCTCAACGGCCAGCATCAGGTGGCCGCCTATTCGATTGTGTCGATCGGTACCGCTAATCAAGCCCCGGTTTCCCCGCGAGAAGTGTTTCAGCGAGCCGTGCTGACCGGAGCCATCTCCATTGTGGTGGCCCACAATCACCCGTCCGAATCCACAGTTCCCAGCCACGAAGACAGGGCCGTCACCACGCGGCTTCGAGAAGCCGGTGAATTACTGGGCATCAAAGTTCTCGATCATTTGATCGTGACAAACTCAGCATTTTTATCCATGAAGGAGGACGATGGGTGGTCGTAACCTCGCCGCCATCTCCCCCACTCCTATTGATGAGGCCGTATTTTCATGAGTTATTCGCCAGAATCGTGTTAGACTTCTGGCACGGAGAACATCATGCAAATCGAAGTTTCAGAATCAACAGTGAAGCGCATCGCACAACGAGTGAAAGAACAGGGGTTACTTGGTGTCTCCGGTCGTGATGTGGTCGTACGCATCCTCAATGCACTTGCGAGTTCTACGGATGGATTGACGTTTGCGGCGATTGTCGAGGAAATACGCGAAGCTCCGCCGGAAACAGAGTCGGAATCTGCCCGTGATATTGCTGAACGATTGGGACTCGTGGGCGCTTTCGAAAGCGGCGTCACTGATCTTTCAACAAATCCAGTGCATATGAGTGGGTTCGGCAAATGACCCACGACCGCCGTGATTTCGGCGTGTTTCGTACGAAACAGGGAAACCCACTGAATCTGATTCCTCAGGTGTGATCGTTGAATCACGGGCAGCCGTGCTCAGTGCAGCCAGCCGTTCTTCCAGGCGAGAATGAACATCCACAGTGCGACCATCAGGTCGCCAGCATCGGGATTCGACATTGCCAGATCGACCAGCGGAAGCATTAGCAGAAAGTACGGTAATGCGCTCATGAATCAGGCGGCCTCCACCAGGGTTTGAGATTCTGGGTTTTCAGCAACCAGCCGCACATACACGGGCACTGGGATTCGCTTCAGCTTCAGGACACTGTGTGGCAGCAGTTCGAAGCTTTGTTGCTTGCGGCGATCATTGATGGCTCGGAGGATATTCAGCAGTTGACGCCGTACCGGAGCGTATCTGGCGAAAGGGATGCGACCGAACTCATGGGCCAGAGTCTCGGCGGTCCGGTGTATGGCCAGATCGACGAAGCGGTCTCTGAGCCTGCGAAAAGTGTCGTCGTCGATGCGGACATGGGCAGGTAATGAGCGTTCGCGACTCCTCGCTGCTTCCGGTGTCG
>JANOUN010001123.1:0-1787 GCA_031416875.1 Planctomycetota bacterium
ATTCGTAAAGGGCACTGAGCGTGTGAAGTTCGGCACTCGATGTGAAATGAATGCCGGAGATTTTGTCGATGACGTCGCGAAGCAGATATCCGCTTTTCATGCGGTTATCGACGCCTTTGAACACCGTAGCGATCACATCCCGCCGATCGTCGCCATTGGAGCTGGTCGGGTTACGCAGATAGGCAAACAGGCCCGCGCCTTCCGTTCCGTCGGGGCGACTTCCCTTTTCGAGATTGATAAACGACAGCAGTTCGTCGCCCGTGACTCCCTGCGGATTGCTGGCCCAGTCTCGCCAGCGATAGGGTGGCTCAATCGCCGGACGGAACTTCTTCCCGGCGAGTTTCGCTTCTTCCTCACGTTGCAGTTCGAGGTCGTCCAGAAACTTGAGGAACATGATCCACGTGAGCAGCGGCAACCGATCCAGGTCACCATTCAGTCCTTTGTCTTTCCGCATGATGTCGCGTGCGGACTTCAACAGGCTGCCGAGTGATTGAGCGGTGGTGGGAATTGCTTTGGCTTTGGCCGCGGACTTTGGCTTGCGTGCAGAAGCAGGTTCGTCAGTGGTGCTCTGCTTTGCAGCGGACCTGGGTTTGGCTTTCACTGGGGCGTTTTGTCCTGAAATCAGATCGCGTTGTCGTAGGATGGGCATTCTTGCCCGTCGAAGCACAGTCGGACAAGAATGTCCAACCTACATTTTTGACGGCTCGCCAAGCTGGGGTTTCATGCCGCATACAGGAATCGTTGCAGGTCCGCCACGGCGTTCCGCAGTTGATCGGCTCCGCCGAACAGTAGGGTGATATCTCCAATTTGCCCGTGGCTGGAAATCGGCGGAACTTTCAGTACTTCCGGAAGGACAAACTGCGCGTCCCCGTGTTCGGCGTATTTTTCCAGCAGCTCTTCCAGAATCTGCCGAGCTTCAGTCCCAAACTGTTCAAAGAAATCTTTGCGGGATTGCTTCAGCTGCAGGGCTCGCTCACGTCTGGTTTTTAGAGGAGCATTGAAGGCGAAAAAGCACAGCAGGTCGAATGGGTCTGCATTGGGTTGCTTGGCGATGTCGGCGAGTTCGGTGAAGCTGATTCCGCGTTCTTCGAGTTGCTGGATGATTTCTGCCCGTTGAATCGGATCGGCCCAGCGCGTCCTCAGTTCCGGCGCGGTGCGACAAATAGATCGAACCTGATGCGCAGCGTAGTCGGTGTATCGGACGACCTGGAGTTGTTTGCCATCCGGATCCAGTTCATACACCAGATGTGCGACAATCCGGACACTGCCGCCATCAAAGTAATACTTCCGAGGTGGGCCGCCGCCCGGTGGTTCGAGAATGCTGCCACCGCCTTCATCGCTATCCTGGGGCACGCCGCATTCGTCAATGTCGTACTCCGCGGGCGTCTCATCGACGATGTCGGTGTCGGTAGTGTTGCCCTGAGTGTCAATCTCTTCCTGCGTGATGCGTGTCGGCGTGCCATCAAAAGCGGGATCGGCAAAATTCCGTGTGGCTGAACCCGTGTAGTCGATAATGTTGAACCACAACTTGCCGTAATCGTCGCGGACGCGTGTGCCACGCCCGATGATCTGCTTGTACTCACTCGGCGACCCAACCAGGCGGGCCAGAACGACGGCCTACAGGTCACACTGACCAATCAACGCATCTTGACCATCGTCGGCGACTGCACCCCCATGGCTCTGGCGCGTCTTTAGGGGCGAATCATCCCAGTAGCTCACGAACAACGCGTCCGTGAACGTCTGTCAGGCTGACGTCACGGCCGCCAAATCGGAACGTCAGTTGTTTG
>JANOUN010001124.1:0-8802 GCA_031416875.1 Planctomycetota bacterium
GACAACGAGAGAGGGATCGAATTCCAAAAGATCCTCGCCAGATTGCCACGGAACGCACGCATTGCTTCAACCGATTATGTTCACACGCGTCTGACACACTTTGATCGGTCGTACGATTACAGCGGTTATCTGCGAGCCGTCAATAACTACAAACCTGGCATGCCAGCGGACACCGACTATATTGTGATCGACACCGGTCATCGCTACAGCGAGATCAAATCGATCGATCAGGTCCGCGAGCTTGAGGCAGAACCCGAACAGTGGGAGATCATCCCGAATGATTCGCATGGACTGTTCATTGTGCTGAAGCGAAGGTCCGTGATCGGGCGGTGAAGCACACGTAGGATGGACATCAGCGCAAGAGAAGAGCCGTCGCGAAACCCGCACTTCGCGACGGCTCAGACCCCGAAACTGCTCAACTGCAGTGAGGACGAAAGACTGATTTCAGCACTGGCGTTCCGTTCAGACCGCACCTGAATCGGGACGCTGATTCCGAAAGACAAGTCTTTCGGAATCGACTGCATCCAGCCCGGCGTTTATTCAGCGGCAGTTCCGATGACGTTCTCTTCTTCTTCTTCCTGAATGATGATACGAGGCGTAACCATCAACATGATGCTTTCCGTTTCTCGACCAACCCCGCTGTTCTTGAACAGGCGGCTGATGTAGGGGACCTTATTCAGAATCGGCACACCATTCATTTTGCGACTTTCTCGCAATCGCTTGATCCCGCCCAGAAGGACGGTTCCTCCGTCAGGAACACTGACGGTGGTTGAAACGCTGATACTTGAAATTACAGGCAGCTGAACTGTACCCTGTGACGATCCGCCACCCTGGCCTTGCTGACCTTGCTGGCCACCACCACCTTGCTGGCCACCGCCACCGCCGCCACCGCCACCGCCGCCGCCGCCGACGCCACCGCCGATGCCGCCGAAGCCAAACTGGCCACCGCCGCCGCCGCCACCGCCTTGACCGCCACCACCACCACCAAAGCCACCGCCGCCCTGACCTCCACCGCCGCCGAGGCCAGCTCCGCCACCCAGGTTCACCTGAGTAAACGTCTGAACTTCAATCAGCTGCTGGAACTGGGGAGCGAGAGACAAGCGAACGTAGCGTCGATCTGCAGAAATAACGGCCACGACTGTCAGGCTGATCCCGTCGGGAATTCCGGTGATCTGTGTTGAGAAACCTACCGAGCCGGTACCGACAACCGGAGTCTGACCGGTCACCAGATAGCGGGTCGTTTGGTCCGTGATGGTTGCAAGTTGCCCGTTGTACAAAGTCACTTTTGGAGCAAACATGATGTTGGCTCGTCGATCTCCCTGAGCAGCCTGAATAAAGAAGAAGGCTTCGATATCGCTCAGGATCGCCATGCCAACCTGAACTCCGGCATCCGGCGTGAATCCACCGAAGTCAGGAACACCAAGCTGAAATGATCCCTGACGGAACTGAATGTCGTAGTCGGTAGTAAATGTACCAGGTGCAGAAAGTCCTGCGACCTGACCATTCCCCCAACTGTCACGTGGGGCGTTGACGCGATTGATATTATCAAACAGACCCTGGGTCTGAGCTTGCTGACCGCCACCACCTTGCTGACCGCCACCACCCTGCTGACCGCCACCTCGCAGGTCTTGTCCCTGCTGACCACCGCCACCACCACCACCACCACCGGCAGCAGTTGCACCGGGGAATGTTAACTGGCGCGATCCGAACGCAGGCACACCGGCGGGATCTCCCAGGGTGTCCTGCACGTTGAAGTCAAAGTCCACACCGATGCGTTCGAAGAAGTTGTCCGAAACGCTGATGAATCGAACTTCGACTGTCACCTGCAGGTCCTGAAGTTTGCGGAGCTGTGAGAGCAGGTCGGCGATTTGTTCATGGACCGCCGATGTCTGACGAATCACAAGACTCAGCGTATTCTCTTCAGTCGCGATCGTCCCATTGCCACCGTCCATATCCCAGGTGCCAGGTTCTACCGATGTGGTGATCAGATCAATCAGACCTGAAAAGTCCACGCCGTTGTCTGCCTGTGATCGGGGATCACTGTTCTGACGTCCCTTCGATCCACCCAGGCCGACGGTCAGTTGATCATCCAGTTGATACAGACCGGTACCCGCTGCCGCACGATCACTGCCCATCTGGACCATATTTCCAGCAGTCGATACCGACATACTGAGAGGCACAACAAGGTCGGCGACAGGATACGTCGCCAGATCCATCGTCGTTTCCTGCTCCAGACGATTGCTGATCATCAGCGTTTCGTTCTCGATCGAATACACCAGGCCACCGGCCTGATCGAGCAGCAGATTCAACGCACTCTTCAGCGTGATGCCATCCACGTCGATGCTCACCAGTTGAGTTGCCGTCAAACCTTCTGTTTCGATCGCCCGTGTCTTCATGGCAATGTTGATGCCATGCACAGTCGCGATGTGTCGAATGACTTCCGTCAGGGGAACATCATGGAAATGCAGGGAGATTTTCTGCCCCAGACTGGTTTCAATCTGAAGTTCGCTTTCAGTACGGTCACGATTGTCGGGTCGATTGTACTTCTGACGTCGGCCCGTCAGATCTTTCCATGATTTCGCGTCCGGAAGATTGTATTCACCGGCCGGCAGAACGGATGCCAGATCGACGTCATTGAGCTGTCGTGTAAAGCTGTCAGCCTTGCGGTCACGGACGTCCTGATTGAAGTAGTTCTGGCGAAACATCTTGGCCTTTTCGACCATCAGGGTTGCGGCGGCGGCATCTGCATTCAGATCCTTCGCTTTCTTCGCCACAAGCTCAGCTTCGGCAAAACGCTTTTCTTTCAGCAACTCATTGTACTGATCGACCAGCTCAGCAAATTCCTGTTCGACGCGGATCTTGGTTTCCGTTTCCCGCTTGATGTCTTCCAGCATGTTGCGGTTCTTTTCTTCCCGATCCAGATTCGGCGCGATCTGCTGTCGATATTCGCGAATCGTCTCCTGACTGCGGCGAACATAGCCAGCCAGTGTCTCCTGCGATTCCTTGTTCAGATCTGCTGCTTCCAGGTTCTCCAGCGTATGGTCCAGAATCTGCAATGCTTCATCAGGACTTTCGTTCTTCAGCTTCTCAGCACGGAAGACGCTGTTCATCACTTCTGTTCGTAAACGATCAAACTGCACGTCAGACGCCTGTGTGGCAACTGTCAGTGGATCTTTTTCTGCGGTTGGGTCTGCGACTGTCTCACTCGCGTCAGAGAATCCGGATGTCTCCTGCTGAGCCGAAGCCAGTTGGACATCGGTGGCACGCACGATGGCCAGATCCTGCAGGACTTCCTGAAGCTGACGACGCTGCACGCCGCTCAGTTCTCCGGCATTCTTCCAGGCCTGAGTAAACGCCAGTTTGGCCCCCGCTCGGTCTCCGCTCCGATACAGTTGAAGGCCGTGTCGATAGGCTTCGTCCGCCGACATGCGATCCGGTGCGATGACAGGAAAGTCGGCTGTCACGAATTCTGAATTCGTCGTTCCGGATCCGAATGGATTGTTCAGACCCTGAGTCCCGGCAGGTGTTACGTCCACCGCACTGTTCCCCGTAATAGCCTGGTTGCCCGAACGTTTTGCGTCGCTTCGAGCCATCAACTGCGCTTCTTCCAGCACAAGTTCCGGACGATCTTCCAACAGCCCGTAGGTCTCATCCTGCTGCTGAGCCTGCAAGGCAAATTCCTGAGCCGCATCGGTGTTTCCGTCGCTGAGTGCTGTGCGGGCATCGGCCAGTAGCTGCCGAGTATCCAACGCGGCTGTTGAGTCATGTGCCGCGATTCCATTGTCAGTGTTTCGCTGTGACTGAACTCCGCCCTGGCCATGCTGCGCGGATTCCACTTCATTCAAAACCGTCTCCGGAGTGTCATCCAGCACGTTGTATGTTACATTCAGACCTGAGGCCTCTGTAGCTTTGTCTCGTGCTTCCGCGAGTCGTCCCTGAGTCAGGGCTTCACGGGCTTCACGCAGCAACTGGCGAGCCTTATCAGCTTCCGGCGACGCTTTATCGGATGTGGATGCAAACGCTTTGAAGGCTTCAGAACCGGATCCGGCAAGTCGCTTAATGTCACGACTCACCATTGTCGGGCTGTCTTCAAAAATTCCATATGCGACATCAAATGTCGCAGCTTCGTCTGCAAGCTGCTGTGCTTCAGACAGCTTCCCGACATCCATCGCGGCCCGAGCCTGACGCAACAGAACTGTTGCCTGCTGATAAGTGTGTTCGGTATCCTTTGAACGAATTTCAGGTGCGGCTGCTGTCGCTGATCTGCCCGGCACAAAGGTTGAAGTCTTTGATTTCTTATCAAGGTCGGCAAGCACATGTTCCGGACGGTCGTCCCAAAGTCCCCATGGAGCATTCAGTTGACGTGCCTGCAACGCTCGGGAGCGGGCAAGTGCCGTGTCACCGCTGGCCAGCGCGTAACGCGCTTCCTTAATCAGCCGCTGAGCCTGCTTCTTCTTCAGCAGATCACTGCTCGTGACAGCCGCTGCCGGTTCGGCATCGACAGGGGCATCGCCACCTGCAACTGCTTCCTCGAAGGGATTGACTTCGGCTGGCTCTTGAGGCCGAGCTGAATCGGTCGTCAAGTCCGCAACCGGCTCCGACGCATCGAACAGCGAGGCGTCTGTTCCAGGCTCCCTGCTGCTTGAATTGAGCGACGTCAGGAACTGCTCTGGTGACTGCTCGGATTTGCTCCAGTCGGAACACAGCGACGCTGCCGTTCCTGCCAGTTTCCGCGCTTCGGCAATATTGCCTTTCTGCGCCTCATCCCGAGCATCCTGAAGAAATCGTCTGGCGACAGCTCCGTAACCTTCTCCGTTTTCGGAGTCCGTCTGAGCTGACAGCGTTCGTGAGGAATCGCCGCCGCTGAACAAATACAGCGACACAGCCATCACCGAAGCGCAGGTGATTAGTCCGATGGCCTTGTGCACTTTTGGATCCTCCTTCAGGAATACTCGCCAGAACTTCCCAGTCCTGACCAGCGATCATCCATAATCTCCGAACCGGTCATTTCCGGTCCGGACCATTTTTTAATTGTGAGTGACTCGATCCGAGTCCGGAATCCATTTCCGGAGCATCGTTTTGAAGCTGATCGGAGCCGTCTGTGTTTGTCCTTCCGTCTGCCTGGCATCGGCGCGACTTCGGGACGATTCTCGGGAGTGATAGCTGCTGCAATCCGCGCCCGTCAATACGATGAGAATCCGATCTGCGACCATTTTCCTGAGGATTCCAGGAACACTGTGCCTCTCCGGCATCCTGTGCCGAATGGCTGAAAAACCTCGCATCAAAGGCCGAATTCAGTCGTCGGCAACCTGCAGATTCCGCCCGTTTGGGCATTCGATTCGCCTCAGCGCCAGCGACATAGGCGCGGGTTGGCCTGTGAAAGGCGATCGCTGACGGAATCGGATTCAATCTTGGCGCGGGCTTCGCCCGCAACCCAAATGAGTAATTGAGTCAGCCCTCCGGGCCTGAATCGCAACCAATTCATGGCAGTGCATTGCGAATCAAATGATCCCGTTCAGACATGTCCACTGTTTTTGAATACGCCCAAAATCTTCTTAGAAAAACACTGACTCTACCGGATTCTATGTGCTGGATGTTTGAACCACGAATCGACACGAATCAACACGAATTGTTAAGCATTCCATTCGTGTCTATTTGTGTTCATTCGTGGTTCCCGGTCTGGAAACCTCGCTTCAATTGGCGAACACATAGAAAACGGTACAGTCAGGAAAAACACAACTCTCAACGTTTGCTGACCAGGGGTCCGCGAATCTGCTACGGCCACTGCTCCCCGCAGTCTTTCAGTCCGCTCACAGCACCCAGCCAGAACCACGCGTGCACATCTTTGCCGCGAAATTCCGCCTGAAGCGAGATTTTACGACGCGCGTAAAGTCCTTCAACTACGCCTTCCGCTTCGTCAAGGCGAATCAGACAGTCAAGGCTCACCTGATAGACCTCGCCACGAATCGCGATTCCCTCAGGCCATTCCACGAGTCCCGGATATGATCCCAGATCAAACAACCGATAAAGTGGCTCTGTCACCGCATTCCCAAGACATACCTGTCCCTGCAACATCGCGTGCAGAGCATAGCCACGTTTCAGTGATCCATAGACGAAGACGAGTTGCGATAACTGCTGCGGCATTTGTCACGCACACGATCAAGCAGGGCCAGGTTTTGGAATTGCGGCTTGGAAAAGGGGTCAGAAACCAATAGTGCTTGGCGCGGGCTTCGCCCGCAACCGAAACACGTAAGCAGATTTCGCTGAAATCTGCTGTGCCGACTTCGGCGAAGTCGGCCTACATTTAGTCGGCCTCAAAATGATGCGTTGCCAAAAATTTTCTCAGGAATATTCAACTCTCAACGTTTGCAGAGCAGCGTATCGTGTGAGGCAGATTGAGACCAGCGGCTGCTCAGCCGCCAGCCCGCTGCTTCTGCCATCGAGTTCAATGGAACTCCAACACGGATCTTTTACAATGCCGCACTGGCTCCGGTCTGGAATGAGTTGCGAGGACTCGACTCGGAGAGTCAAGCTACAGAATCGCGATCAAGGAAATCCTGCGATGACGATAAGAAGTTCCATTCTGCGACGCTGCGGATTGGTGATGCTGATCGGGCTGAGTCTGCTCAGTCGTTCCACGTCTGCCGACGACAGCGTCACATCAGCTGAATTCGCTGCCAACTGGCATCAATGGCGCGGGCCGAATGCGAATGGTTCCGCGGCAGAATCGGCAACGCCTCCCTTACGATGGGATGCGACAACAAACATTCAATGGACTCTCGAACTTCCCGGCGAGGGTTCAGCGACGCCTGTCGTTTGGGGCGATCAGGTTTTTGTGCTTTCTGCCGAGAAAACAGATCGCAAAGCAGAAACGCCAACGGTGCCGCATCCAACGGCGAAAACAATTCCTCCGAATCTGTACTATCGTTTTATCGTCACAAGCGTTGACCGTCGGACCGGCAGCGTGCTGTGGCAAAAAGTGGCGACGGAGCAAGTGCCGCACGAAGGGCATCATGAGTCTCATACCTATGCCGCAGGTTCTCCGACTACCGACGGCGAGCGGCTCTATGCCTCATTCGGCTCGCGCGGAATCTTCTGCTATACGCTGGCTGGCGAACTGCTGTGGCAGAAGGATCTGGGCGATATGCACACTCGATTCGCCTGGGGTGAAGCTGTCACGCCCGCTTTGGCTGGCGACGCCTTGATCGTCAACTGGGATCAGGAAGAAGGATCATTCGTGGTCGCTCTGGATGCCAGGACCGGCGAAGAACGCTGGCGTAAAGCACGCCCCGACGAAAAGACGTCCTGGAACACGCCGCTGGTCACTGAATTTGAAGGCCAGACGCTGGCGGTTCTGAACGGATCAGGAAAAGCCCGAGCTTACGACGTGGCAAACGGCGATGTCGTCTGGGAATGCGGCGGACAGACCACCAACGCAATTCCGTCTGCATTGAGATTTGCGGACAACGTGATTTGCATGAGCGGTTATCGCGGCGCAGCTTCATTTTCGATTCCATTGAATTCGCACGGTGATGTGACAGGAACTGACCAGATTCGCTGGAGTCATCCGGAAGGCACGCCATACGTTCCATCACCAACACTTGCAGGCCGTCGGCTGGTGTTCACATGTGCCAATTCAGACATCCTGACCTGCCTGAATGCGGACACCGGCAAGCCGCTGATTGAACGGCGCCGCATTCCTGGAGTCGGAGGATTCTATGCCTCACCACTGGCGGCGAACGGGCATCTGTATTTTACGGGTCGGGAAGGCACAACTGCGGTTCTGAAGGACAACGAAACCCTTGACGTCGTCGGAACGAATACATTGGAGGGACTCTTTGATGCATCGCCGATTGCAGTCGGGAAGCAGCTCTTTCTGCGAAGCTGGAATAAGCTGTATTGTATTGCGGAGTAACCATACACCATGAACCTTCTGCCTTTCATCAAGATGCACGGTTGCGGAAACGACTATGTGTTTGTGGACGCCATGGCCTGGACCACGGCTGCGTCCGCCACTTTCGATTTCACCGCAGTGGCTCAGCAGGTCAGCGATCGACATCGATCGATTGGCGGCGATGGTCTGGTCGTGATGTTGGCCTCGGATCGCAGCGATATTGATGCCCGGATGAGGATGTTCAATGCGGACGGGTCGGAAGGCACTCTCTGCGGAAACGCGCTCCGGTGTATGGCGATGTGGCTGCATCAGTCAGGACGCTGCGGACCGCGCTGCCGGATCGCGATGCACGATCGCATCATTCACGCCGAAGTCCTGAGCTCAGACGCGGATCGCAAACGGGCGAATGTCCGCGTCGTCATCGGAATACCGGTTGTCGTTTCGCCCGCCGCGAAGGGTTTGCAGCAATACGTGCGCCGTGTCACGCTCCACGACGTGACGCTGCACGGTCAGCCCATGGAATTGATCGACGTCTCCATGGGCAACCCACACGCCATCATATTGGTCAATGGCTTGAAGTCCCTTGCCATTGACACGATTGGCCCGCAAGTCGAACGACATCCGGAGTTTCCGAATCGCACGAATGTTGAGTTCGTGCAGGTGACAGGAGTCAGCAGTGCCATCGTGCGCGCGTGGGAACGTGGCTCCGGAGAAACTCAGGCCTGCGGTTCCGGTGCCTGTGCGACTGCTGTCATGGGCATGGCCACAGGACTGTTCCAGCCAAACGCCCCCGTCCGGATCCGCATGACCGGGGGAGACCTGATTGTGCGACTGTCACCTGATCACGTCGTCTCGCTCGAAGGCCCGGCGGAAGAATCATTTCGCGGCGAAGTGCAGTTGGTACTCCC
>JANOUN010001125.1:0-2349 GCA_031416875.1 Planctomycetota bacterium
GTCAGCGCCACCAGTTCACCAAACTTGATGAAGAATCCAATCAGGCATGGAAGGAGGATCACGACACCAAAGACGATTGTCAGCGTCCAGGCAAACGATCGATCCATGCGCGAAGTGCCCTCACCGATGGATTCAGAGAGCGGTGTCGAGGTTGAATCTAATTCGACAGGGTTGGTCATTTCAGATCTCATGTTTCAAAGAGGTAGTCTCATATCCCGCTCGATTTATTACTCGGCCGCCTCGACATCCTCTGGCTGTTGTAAGGCCGACGGCACATAGGCTTCGTAATACGGATAGCTTTCCTGCCATGAGCCCAGCCACTGGATGTAAGTCATCATCGCCAGCCCTTTGGCATTGGGTTTGTCCGGCGATCCATCGAAGAACCACGGATATTCAGGCATCGGCGAAGCCTGCGATAAACTGTCCGGCTTGAAGAAGTGCACTGCATGCCAGTCGTTTGATCGACGTCCGCCTTCACGGCACAGGTCCGGACCAACGCGTCGAGTCCCGAAGAGCACCGGTCGCTGCAATTCGTTTTGATATTCCACGGACCGCGACACGGGCCCCCAGCGTTCTTCTTCGTTTGACACGGGGCGAATAAACTGGCTGTGACAATGCCAGCATCCTTCACCGACGTAAAGTTTGTGGCCCATGCGAAGCGCATCAGCACATTTTTCATTCCACCATGCATCGTGTTCCGCGTCGCCACCAGGTGGCGTTCCGTAGGTTGCATTGAACGAATCCGGATATCGCCGCGCGAGATCTTCAAACTGAAATCGGAGGTTCGGATTGATCAGTTCTGCCACGGTCTTTTCCGGAATGTCTTTGTACATCAGCCACGGGACCAGTGCATTTGACACGAACGCCAGGGCAAAGAACCCGATGCCCGCGATGTAAAGAATGCCCGATTTGCTTTCAAACATGATTTCTTCACCAGTAGAACGATGTCACAGGAATAATTATCTGACGGATCGGACCGACAGGTCTGAATTCTCTGACCTGGACCGACGCCAAGCCCGGTGCTGAGCCCTACGTTGGGAACAGTCCACCAGCCTGCACCGGCGTTGGCACAGGGACTGCTCTGAAGGTCAGCCAGATATTCGCAAGGAATGCCAGCAGCCCACCGAACATCGCCAGTCCCGCGATGACGCGGAGAACCCAGAATGGAAAGGAGAAATCAACAGACGCATCCCACGGTTCCAGAGCGGCCCATGACCAGCCCTGAAAAAGTCCCAGCAGAATCAAGTCGGCTGCCATGACGAACAAGCCCAGCGTCGACAGCCAGTAATGCCATTCGCACAACGATCGGCTGGCCCAGTTGCGTCCCAGCAGACGCGGGAACAGGTAGGTCATCATGCCCATGATCCACATTGAAAATACACCGAACATCACCATATGGGCATGTCCCACGACCCAGTCTGTGAAGTGAATGACTTTCTGAAACGTCAGCGTGACCTGAAACGCACACTGCAGGCATGTGAGGAAGTAATAAATCATCCCCGTATAGAACCAGCGGACTGGCAAATTCGTGCGAATAACGCCTGCGTTGCCCCAGATCGATCCGAAGAAGTTAATGATCACCGTGGTGACAACCAGCTCCACGGCGATCGTGGATACGATTGCTCCATATTGCAGGAACATCGGAATCGGCGTGTACAGGAAATGGTGAATCCCCTGCAGCGGATAAAAGAAGGCCAACCCCCAGAATCCGACCAAAGAAAGCCCATGGCTCCAGATGGGGCGTTTGAGCAAAATCGGAACGAAGTAATACATCAACCCCCAGCCGAGCGGCGTCACGAACAGGCCGACAAGGTCGTGAATAAACAAACCGCCGACAGCTCCGGCGCTTGTTCCTGAAACGAAATACTCAGGCACGAAATTCCCCATCGCGTACGTCAGGAAGGTCCAGACAAACGCGGCAAGGAAGTACCACAGACTCACATACATCGGACCTTTCATGCGGGCAATCGGCGTCATAAAGTTGATCGCCACCAGCAGCAGTCCCACCTGAGCCAGCGGGTCAATCCAGACGGGCGTTTCCCCCCATTCCAGAGCCTGAGCTTCTCTGAAGAGAATACCGACTGCCGTCGCACCGACAACAACCTGCCACGCCACATAAATGAACCACGACAGTTTTTTGCTGGCCACAGGCTGCAGCGTCAATCTGGGTATCGCCCAATGCAGACAACCCAGAAATCCATTCGCTAAGAATCCATACGCGACCGCATTCGTATGGACCATGCGCCAGCGACCGGGCGAGAACATTTCAATCCCGGCAAATGGATTGTGACGAATCAGCTGCAATGCCACGAGAATGCCTGCCAGCATCGAAGTGGTCAGAAAAATCAA
>JANOUN010001126.1:0-8950 GCA_031416875.1 Planctomycetota bacterium
TGGCTGCGTAGACCAATTTCCTCAAGCAGCCGAATGGCTCAATGTCTTATGCAGATGTCAGAAAGTGCAGAATGTCAGGGAAGCGAATCAAAGTCACCAAGCCGGCGGGTCCGCCGTACATTCTGAGCCTTCGTATCTCAATGCTCGGTACAGAATCCGGTACACAATTTGTTGCAAAGCGTTACAAAACATTACACAATGTGGAACGTGCAGCCGCCGAAGGCAGAATTCTGATTGGACGTAAGTGCTGAGTTTCAAGCCATTTACAAATGTCTCCCGTTCGGATTCAGGTTGAGACAGTTAGACCCGTTGGGTCTGAACGCACTTGCGATGTCCAGCCCTCAGAGTTATCGAACCTCTCCTGCCAGTTCTCTCACAGTTTTCACGATGTGTTCTTCCACGGCGTCCGACCATTTTGTGGGAAGGCCATAATAGATCATCGCAGTTTCGCCCTCGTAACCGCCTTCTTTGAGGACTCGGGCAGAAGGAATGTAGGCCATCACATCGTTGCAATAGCCGCCGATCCAGTTGGTTGAGCCTGGCAGTTCGCTTTTCAGCCGCAATGCGTAATCGACGACGACTTCTCCGCCCAGAGCGGTGATCTGAAGATCTCCCAATCGCCACATCTGAACGGGATAAGGATATGTCGGGGACAATTTGCCATCGTGAGACAGCTTTTCAAGCAGGTGCGCAGCCCGACGAACAAGGAAGACGTTATCTGATTTCAAATCGGCTTCGAGTTTCTCCCGCGAAGGGAGTTCGTCGAACGCCAGATCGATTTCACGATAGGCAGTATGCAGCGACCCCTTCACCGACTGCATCGGCCCTGCAAGCGCCCGATCGACGCTGTCAGCGATTTGTTTGCCATAGTCAGTCGCCAATTCCACAGTTTTGCGCGGCAGCGGATTTTGATCAGCCCCACATCCGGCCATGAACATGGCCATCGCGTCCGGGTGTCGGCGTTCAATCTCTAACTGCGCGAATCCCGGCCAGTCTCCGCACCAATCCATGCCGCTCAGGACCGTCGCATGACAGGCGTACCCGAACAGCACGGTTCGAAGCTGGCCTTCAGGATTCCGCACAATCAACAATGGCACTTCGTGATCCACAGGCCCGACCAAATGACCGGCTTCGCGGAGCATCGGCACGTCTGGTTCGCGATTATTGCGGCGATTCACGGCAAACGTTGCGTGGCCCGAGCCATACTGCACAGCCGCCGGAGCCACGTTTGCAAAAGCCTCCTGCGCGATTTTGACAATGGAATCACTCAGGAATTCTGTGTACTCAGCAATCCGCAGAAGGTTCTCGTCATCCAGCGAATACATCGAAATCAGATTCTTGCCCACCACCGGCCCGGAATGCGTATGCGAAGTCGAGAGCGTGATTTCAGACCGTTGCAGACCATGATTCTGTGCCAACCGTTCACAGATCGCCTGCGATGTCGTACGGTCAATGCCGACCAGATCCAAAGTCACCAGCAACCCCTTGTGGCCGTCCGGATCCTGCAGGACCAGGGCCTTGGCCCAGAGATCATGAATCGTGCCTTCGGACGGTTTGTTGCGTGAAGCGTAACCCGACATCCACATCGGCGACGGCGGCGTGATGACAGTTCTTGCGGAGCCTGCCTGCCAGGTTTCGTCACCCATGACCGTGGCACATACGACATGCAGCAAACAGACACTCAAAAGAATTGACAGAATGACACGCATCTCAGATCTCCAGCACTATTGCCTGTTGCGGGGGAAACTCACGCCCCCTATTCGCTCGCGGCCCCGCGGCGGAAATTGCCAATGGCGTGGAGTTGGAAATTGTTGTCAGCGAGCGGCATGGCGCTAGCGGGGTGTTGATTTAGTGATTTTTGGGGCTCATGATCATACCAACCCGAAGCGCCAGCGAGGAATTCAGCCGTTTCTGCCTCGCTGGCGCTTCGGGTTGGTATTAAATCAACAGACCGCTAGCGGACTACTGAGCTAGTGATTCTAGTAGGGTGTGTGCAGCGCCAGCGGAACACACCAGTATCTTACGCTTTTCCAAAATGGTGCGTTGCGCTCCGCTTCACGCACCCTACGAATAATTGAAAAGCCCGCTAGCCGCCGCTGCGGAGCATCGAGTCACAAATGATTTTCGCAGCATGCACGAACCGGACAGGTCAAGAGTCTAGATCAGATGGAACAAGACTTCCACCATCAGCACAATTCCCGCACCGGCCAGCATCCAGACGACGGAGGCGACACTGAAGATTTTTCGGTCTCGCCACTTGAACACCATCGCCAGCAGTGGCTCCTCATAGACCGACACCGGATTCCCCAGCATCGCCGCGCGCAGATCATCGATCATCAGCGACATGTTCTGGTATCGATCCGCCGGTTGCCGCTGCAATGCCTTCAGACAGATGGCATTCAATTCCGGAGAGATTTTCTTTTTCGGTGCGACGCGAATGGGTTGACGTGCAGGATCTTCAAGCAGCTTGCGTTTGATCTCCTTGAAATTCTTCCCGGACATATAACTTTCGCCGGTCAGAACTTCAAACAGGATGATTCCCATGCTGTAGACGTCAGAACGTCCGTCCACATCGCCCGTTTCGACCGCCTGTTCCGGTGACATATAGAACGGAGTGCCCTGGACATCGCCACGTCCCGTGAGGCGTCCGGAAATGACCTGCTTACCGCTGCGGATTAATTGATCGACATCATCGTTGTCATCCATGTCCCAGACTTTGGCCAGTCCCCAGTCCAGAACCATCACTTCGCCGTAGTCGCCGATCATAATATTGGCAGGCTTCATGTCGCGGTGCACAACGCCATGATCATGTGCAAACGCCAGACACTGGCTGGCGTGAATGAGTACATTCAGCAGGGCCTCCAGGGGATATTGATCTATCGTGGGCTGATGCCTGGCTGAGAGCTGATCGAGAATATCACTCAGATCCCGGCCGCCAAGTTTCTTCATGGTGAAGTAGGCGTTGCCGTCCGCATCACGACTGAGTTCATAAACCGGGATCGTGGCGGGATGGGGGATTTGAGCCGTCACGCGTGCTTCGCGGAGAAACCGCTTCTGATATGTCTCAAGATTCTGAAACTGTGGCTGCAGAGTCTTCATCACAACGACGCGGCCAAGATTCTCATCGACGCAGGTTCGCAGGATCGCTTCACCGCCCTGAGTCAACGGTTGGAAATCGCGATACCGCATGAAGCCGTTCTTCACATGCTTCGGGAGGTCCTTATCGGTTTCGGACAGCGCGATATTCTTATTCACGAAAGTATCCCTTGCCTCATGAAGATCGTGGCAAAAAGCTTTGGTGGCTGAAGTGATTGGGAAAAACAAACCACTCGGATTGTAGCACGGTCTGTGCCAATTCTGAAGAAACTGTGAAAACTCGAACAGAGCAATTCCAGTCGCTTACGGCCTGTTGATTTAATGCTGATCATTAGCCGAAAGGCGCTAGCCTCGGTTGTTTTCATCGTGTTTTCCGTCTTTAACCGGGGCTAGCGCCCAACGGCTGATTAAATCAACACCCCGCTTACGGCCGCCCGTTTGCCGACTTCGGCTGTTCACACTGGAACTGATTTCGAAAATCAGATTCTCATTCAATTGAAGACTGACGCTTCTGCCCTGCGCCTCGGCAAATGCAGGGCGAAGTCGATTCTTCGAAGTGCGACATCCGGTATGAGCAGAAATGCCGCGATCGACAACAGCCATGACCAGAGCGGAGTTGGACGCGTCGCCCATTTGTCGGTCCGGTCAAAGAGTCTTTCAGGTTTCGGGTTGAACTGGCCACCGGAAATGCGGGCGACTTCTTTCAGCAATGCTTCATTCGTTGGCTGGATACGAAGTTCGTCACTGTATCCGACGATCAGGCCACGCGACTGGTGATAGACTTCATGGTCATCTTGCTTCAACGAAATCTCCATGTTGTACGCACCTGATTGCAGCGCGGTGAAATCTGACACATAGCGCCCGGGAGCCGTTTGTTTCATTCGCAATTTTTCGCGGCGCAACTGCGGGTTGATCACGGTCAGTTCCACTTCCGAATCGTTCAGAAACTGCCCGATCTCGTTGACCGCATCGACCAGAATGTGCGCCTGCTTTCCTTCGCGAGAGACGGTCACCTGAATCCCCCGCGAGTCGCTCTTGCGCATTGTCTGACGAACAACCTGTGTCCAGAATTTCCCATAACCCGGCCATGTCAGCCATTCCGCGGCCCAGCGACTCTTGGCATCCGACGTAAATGCCGCCGTCATCCCGAGGCCGTACCGCCACCACACCAGGAGCGGGTCGCCTTTTTCGGTTGCAAGGATGACTTCACTGGTCGGCTTGGGCCGCGTCATCACATAGCCCAGCAGGAACGGGGCAGCCTCCATGTCGATTTCCCGCAGCGCATGAGTCGCTCGAATGACCTGCGGCACGAATGGTTGCTCGTCAATCGCCGACCTACTGGCGGTGACGGTTTCCTTTGCAAAAATCTGCGGCACCTGCGATGGATCTTCGGCAAGGTAGTAGCGACCCTTGCCAATGCGGGCAATCGATTCCAGCAACTGCGTGTCCGCACTGCCGCCAACAGCCACAGTCGACACCGTCATCTTTGCCGACACCATCTGCTGCGCCATGCCTTCAAAATCACCGGCATTGGAAACTCCGTCGGTCAGCATGATCACATGTTTCAGTTTGGCAGATGTCGAATTCAGGATTTCAAAGCACATCGCCATCGCCGGATACATGCTTGTCCCCCCGCCAGATTCGATGCGAGCGATTTCATCGCTGATTTTACCTTTGTTACTGGCGGACTGCATTTCGCTGATCACGTAAGTTTGATCATCAAATGCCAGTACTGCGACCTGGTCGCGATTGCCCAGCAATTCGACGGCGGATCGGGCAGCCGTTTTCGCCATCTCCAGCGGGTCTCCCTCCATGGAACCGGATCGATCAACCACCAGCACGATCCCCAGCGATGGCTTCTCTTTTTCCTTTTCGAAGTCGCTGCGGACAGGCAGAATCTCTTCGAGCGTGCTCTTGTAGTAACCGCCGAGTCCGAATGACTGCTCGCCTCCGAGCATGACAAAGCCGCCACCCAACTCCTGAACCCAGGTCCTGGTGATTTCCATCTGCTGCTGAGTCAACGCGGTCGCCGGCACATTGGACAGAATCAACAGCTCGTAGTTCTGAAGTCCGGCGAGCGTATCCGGCATTCCCTCCGGGGGCCGCACATCGACCTGAATGCCTTCGTCTTCCAGGGCATAGGCCAGTTCCCGAATCAGATCGGGATCACTTTCGATGATCAGAACGCGCGGCTTGCCCCCCGCATACACCAGACCGGCATCCGCATTGTTGTCGAGCACCGTGTCGTTCTTAAGTCCCGAGATCCGTACTCTGAAAGCCGCCATGCGATTCTGATCAATGGACTGCTGAAAGCGAAACTTGTTTTCACCGGTCTTGAGCACACGCGTTTCACTGACGACCTTGTGATCACCCCGAAACACTTCCACCAGACCTTCGTCGTCGTGATTGGAATGAATGGCCACATCGACAAAGAACGGTTCGCCTTCACGAACTTCGGCTGGCACTTCGACGGCCGACACCTGCACTTCCGGTTCAGCACGCGCCGGAAGCGGAATTGTGGTCACAGGGATTCGGCTTCGCAAAGCAGCAGCAACCGCATCGCCATCGGTCTGATTACCGTCGGTCAGCAAAACAATCTGCGGCACATAACCCAGCGGCATCAAGCCAGCGGCGGCTTCGATGGCAGCGGCCAGATTTGTGCCGTCGCGGCGGGTGTGTTGTTCGGCCGCCGAAGCACTTGAAGGAGGGATACTCTCTGCCGTATTTTGAGGATTGCCCAGAATCGACGGAGTCGCACCATACACCACTGGATCATTCTGGACATGTCCGATCGTTGACGCAAACGGCAGGTACGCGACGCTGTGAGATCCCTGCTTATCCGCAGCCTGTTTCAGAAACTCTGTCGTCGTGATCTCAGCGTTCGCACCCACGCTCAAACTTTGATCGACGACAAACAGCACAAACTGTTCGTGCGTGCGGTGCAGCCACGTCAAGCCCGCAAGCGACAGGACCAGCAGCAGGCAGATCAGGGAGCGAGTCACCAGCGATGCAATCCGCTGCCGTCTCGGGAAATCGCTCAAACTGCGAACAAACCAAAAACACAGCGCCGCGGTGATCGGTACGAGCAGGATCAACAGGATTGGTCGAGTGAATTCAAATGGAAGCATTATGAAATCAGCCTCCTTTGATAGAGGAACCATTCCAGTGTGGTCAGAACGCAGGCCATCAGAATCAGGTAAAACCAAAATGGCCGACTGAACCATCCGGCTGACGGAAAATGCATTTGCGGCGACTCGATGAGTTCCTTCATCGGCCGCAGATCGGTCTCTCTGTCGTCGGCCAGATTGACAGCAACTTCGGCCAGAACCTGATCCGGGGAATCCACATTTGTCTGTGCGTCTTTCACGCCGCGAATCACAGCCCAGACACCGACCTCGTTCAACGGACCAATGGTCGTCTCTGCCAAGCCATCGGCGGTCAGTGGATCCGTCGCGCTGGAATTGACGGTCTGCGAATCTGTACCGGCAGTGACAACGACGGGCGAAGACACTCCTTCAGGCGAGATCAACTTGAGATTCTCGGCAGCACCTGCCGTCTCATCGAGCGTTACGGTGGTCACGGCATCTGTGGGAAGCGATGGCTGAAGCTCACCTGTTGATCCGAAAAACCAGCCGAGCAGATTTGCCGTCATGATCGGGAACGCCGTGCGAAACACGAGGTCGCTGCGATCAAGGTTGACGCTGAGCACCAGGCATTTTCCGTCTGGGCGTTTCACTTCGGCATACACGATTTCCCCGGACAGCGTTTTCGCCAGCGAATGTGGGGGCGTTCTGAACAGCAATTGCTTTGCGTCCGGAATCAGGACGTTCTCTAGTCGAATGTGAGTCATCAGCGGAGACAAATTGTCCTGCTCCGTCACGATCGGATTTTCAATGACATCGCCTTGTTCCCATTGATCGCAACTGCCAATCGGATCGACGACAAACACGTTGCCCGGCGGCAGGATACTCGGAACCTTTCCGTGCAGCACGATGATCGAATCCGCTGGCCATCGTTCCGGAAAATCCTTGCGGACCGTGACCTCGACGAGTGGATTCGCTTCAAACACCTTTTGCAGAAACAGATTTCCCTGCGACACAATCAGGACTCGCTGCGTCCTCCGTCCCGGCAACATGGCCCACGCTGAATTATCTGTGGGCAGGAGATCGTGTATGTTGAAATCCGTCCCGTTCGATTTTTCCGACACATCTGCTTCGTCATTTGCCTGTATCTGCGTCAATACACCCCGTAACCTCCCGCCTTCCAGTGATGTTTTTTCAATCGAACGACTCCAACGCTCCTCAGGTTTCAGTTTCAGTGGAATCACATCGACCGGGATATCATTGAGTGAAAGTTCAAGGCGACAGGCAATGGGGTTTGCGGATGCATTTCGCACCGACGCCAAAATCTCATAGCCCAGCGGATCAATCAGGCTGCGACGCACCTGCAACTGAGTGATGCCAATGTTTGAAGCATCGGTGGCGAACAGCCTGTACTCGACTGGCGTGGTGGAATTTGCCGCACTGTCAGACGGGGCGACGGCAGCGGCAGGCAGTGACTCGGTGGGAGCTTCGATAGCCTCGCTCACCAGGACCGACGACAATTCCATGCTGTCCACAGCACCATCGGTCAGCACGACGACCTGTGCATGTGGATGTTGCCCGATCAATTGACGTCCCAGGTCAATGGCTGCAGTGAGTTGAGTGGGACTGTCGGAAAATGGAATCGCGTTGATGGCATCTCGAAGTGTCGGTGTGTTGCCGGACATGCCGACGACGACTTCCGGTGTGCTGCCAGCAAGCACAATGGCGACTTCGTCGCGGAAGCGCAGTCCGTCCATGATTTCAAGAGCCGCCGCTTTGGCCGCATCAAGTCGCGATGGTGCCACATCGGTCGCGCGCATACTGGCGGAATTGTCGATCACCAACACCAGCCGCCGCGACTCGAGCAACTCCCGGGAAAGATACGGATCGGCAATTGCAATCACAATCAGCAGCAAGCACAGCAACTGCAGCAGAAGCGAAAGCAAATGCCGAAAATGCTGCCAGAATGATCGCGGAGGTTTCTCGTCGTAGATCTGTTTCCAGAACAGATTTGTAGAGACAGCAACTCGCCGCAATCTGACCTTCAGGACGTACAACGCCACAATCGGCACCGCAAGCGCGGCGAGTGTGAATGCGATGGGGAGTGCAAAGGACATCAGTTTAAGAATCGTTGAGAGTGGGACCCCTTCTGCCGGAAAGGGCGCGGATCAACAGCAGACAAGTCCACCGTTGTTGATGTCAGAACTCCGGGTGCAGTGAAGACACGAGAAAAGACTGGGTTTTCATTGAAGTACGAAAATCCGGCTTACGTATGATACAGAATTCGATACAGAATTAACCTCAGAAATTGCGCGGGGCAATATCAATGCCACGATTAGTGCAGCAGTCGAAACTTGCGGAACCGGTGTCGTGTCCAGCGTGGAATCAATCGGACCGATTTTAGGGCAAATCATTTCAACGCCTTCGCCGTGGGCGGCGGTTTGTATTCTGGTAGTAATGTTCAAGGGCGTTGCTGTGTTACGTGAAGAACGTCGCCGACGTCGCCCGCTGCGACCAGTGAAGTCACTCGATTACGATTTCGAGGGTGCCGCTTCGGATTACATTTTTCAGGACCCCAATTCCATGCCGCTCTGGAACGAGGCTGTACTCAATGTAGGTCCTGCCTGCCGGGCTCATCCTTACCCACATTTTTTGAGCGCGGCGCGGTAACCGCGAAGGGCGAGGATGAGAGTTTCGAGCCCACGCCAGATGGTTTGCCAGCCAGGTTCACCGTCAGACTTGCGACCGAGGAAGCCACCAAGGCCTGCGAG
>JANOUN010001127.1:0-2569 GCA_031416875.1 Planctomycetota bacterium
GCAACAAGTCATACAGGGTCGGTACGGAACCATTATGCAAATATGGAGCACGGGCCCAAATACCGTCCAAGGGCTGATTGGCATAGCCCTGGCTTTTCCGATAATTCTTGAACTGCCAGTCGTAGCCTTCGCCGACCGTGGCAAACTTCGCCAATAAAGCCCCATCGAACAGCTGCCAGCGATCGCTGTCGGTTCCGATTTCTGTAATCGCGGTTGCCTCACCAGTGTATTTGCCATCTGGCGCGTGGCATTGTGCGCAATGATGCTGGTACTGCTGCGCACCACGTTGTGCCTGCTGCGGATTGATCGAACCGGGGTATTTCGGCGCCGGAAGGTCCCAGATCCACTTGGCCACACGCTCGATCGCCGGGTGATTCAGCGATTCTGGTGTCGAACCGCCCGCAAGCGCGGCGGAGATGTTGCGTTCGTTCAGCGATTTATTGTTGCCGTCCCAATGCAGCCACATCCCTTGGCGATTTTTTTGGTTCCATAACGATGGCATATCGACAGCGCCAGCGAGGATATTTTGATCCGGTCGTAGCCCGAAAGTCATCTTCCAAGGGTTACCGGCGTCGGTTCGACCCGGGCCATGAGCAGGCAAAGCATCCGTCCAAGCGTTCCGCTCACTGCGTTTGGCCAAGGTTTTTCGAATTTGCGGGACGATGTAATAGCCGTAAATCAGTTTATCCAACCAGTCGATATCCGCACCCGACTCTTCCATGGTCTTGATGATGTTTTCCCGGGTAAAACGCTCGTCAAGCGCCGATTTCATCAGGAATCTTTCATAGGCGTGCAGATTCAGCGCAACCGCAGGAGCACCCAGATACACGACCGGTGAACCATCTCCAATGGCCAATGCAGATGTATGACAAGCCGCGCAGGTAAAGCCGATGCGGGGCACATCGTGTTTGACCACACTAAGCCCGATCGGCAATTGCCGCCCGGGCTCTTGAATAAAGCCAAATCCGGCGTAACCGTCCGGCAATAGGTCAGGGAATATTCTTGGCAAGACCCTCCAGATCAGATATGGATACCCGTTCACTTCGGCCCCAATGGAGCCGTATTTGAAATGTTCAGCCTCGCCCTGAATGTGTGGTGCTGGTTCGAATCTGATGTATCGGTGATAACCGACAAACAGGGTAACAGCGACAATCAAGCCGACGACCAGACCGACAATTATTTTCGTGCCCATCCCCTTCCGCTGATGTTTCCATGACGGTTGCGTCATACCGACGAACTCGTCATCGGCAAGCACACCGCAATTCCGAACTACGATATCTCGTAGCGTGGCCGTTTCTTGAATTGCCTTCCAGCCTGCTTTACCGAATACCAACTCTTCCTGTTTAAACACCGGTTTTGACAGCAACGGATTGGTCAAGGCTTGGGAGAAGGCATCGAGTCCAACGAAATAAGTCAGCAACCCCGGAAGCGGAGAGTTCTCATTCATATCCTCCGCAAACATGCCACCGTAAAATTCAACATCATTGATTGAGTCGTAATGAGCTTCGAAGAATCGCACGACCCTGGAATCAGAAGATATGTCTCCAAAGCGCTTTGCCGTCGGCAAGGACATGTAATCTCGATATTTGTTATACGTCTCAAGCTGGGCTAAGCGCCCCTGTTTGATTGCTCTTTCCTCCAAGACCACCAAAGACGGCGCCGTATTGAACACGCCAAGTCGGGCGGCGCGCTGTCCACTGACTTCAAGTAACGACTTCTTCAGTCCATTCTGTATGAACAACAGGTTGTTCATAATGGTGTCTTTCGTGTTGTAGTCTTTCCCACCCCACCTCACGTGCATCGGTACCAGGGAATGCCAGCGGTACAGCAAGCTGAACTCGGTGGTGATCCAATTCGGCCGATTCCAGTCAGCCTTCCAAGCGGTCGCCGGATCGGCAAGGAAACGCAAGCGAGTCGGTGAGATGTGGTTGATGTATTCCTCGACCACCACCTTGATGTAGAGCACGATGAGCGCGTTTCTGGCGGTTTGAAAAACGCGTTCGTCGTCCCATTCCGGATTCTCCTTTTCAAGGTCATAGGCAAGGCGATTGTGTTCGCGCAGCAGCAGGGTGTTGATCATCGAGACTTGCGGTGCGGCATTGGCTCGGTCCCCGCCGAAGGCAAACAAGCTCTGCTTGAGCTTCGGTATACTTTCGATTTTTGCCAAGCCCAAGGGCGGATCCAGAACCTGGAACTCTTGCTCGGCATGCGCCCCATCCTTGTCAAACAGGAAAGGGGCGAACTCTTCAGGCTTGGTTTGCCCCTCAGGGGTAAGGAGCTGGGACTTCAACCGACCTTTCTCGCCCTTGACGTTCGACTTTTTCCGCAGCGCGTCGGTTTGCTCGCTTGTGCGCCCGTACAGTGGGCTCAAATCAATATCGTGATTGGACGTGTTTTTGAGCCGCGCCTTGTCATCGTCATCAGTCGAATGCGGCATGACCGTTCGGATAATCCCGTCGGTCAGATGCTGGGCGAATGCCGGGAACAAACACGTCGATTTGACGGATAGCTTCTGCTTCCCATCCATTTCAAAAAGCTTGGCCAGTTCCTTTTCGGTGCTCTTGAAAGA
>JANOUN010001128.1:0-3064 GCA_031416875.1 Planctomycetota bacterium
ATGCCATCTGTTCGGTGCATCTGAGCGAAGCCATTAATTATCGCACGCTCGACCGAAACTACTGGCAGCAGTAAGGGGATCACGAGCGCATCTTAGAAGTGCTGCCGAGTCGATTATGACGATGTGAATATCCTGCGCGCAGAACTGATGCTGATCGCTCGGTTTTGGCCGCGTGTTTCTGCAGCGGCCTCCATGGACTTTGGACGACCGACGCTGGAACGGAACCATTTTCGGAAATTCACTACGCAGTCAACCCACAGGTCAGTCGAGATCCCAGGACGCTCAAACAGCGGTTCAAGATTCGCAGGCATCGCCCCGCGTTTGTCGCTGCGGATCTGACGACCAGTCCAGTCCAGGAGTTGCAGATAATCACCAAGTCCCATCGAGAGACAGCCTTTGTTTGATGCGCGACGAACGGTCTTCTTCGCACGCACTGCCTGCCGTTTCGGCTCCAGCGGAATGGGAGCCAGCCAACCCGCACGCCCTCCCCTTTCGGCTCTTCTCAATGAATTTCATTCGAACCCAGATTTTCAAGGATCAATGACCACGGCTGAGTTTTATGACCACACGCCACACGCCCCTGCCTACGGCTGAATTTCTTGACCACACGTCTTGGGAATACGAGCTGGCTCTGGAGTAGCGACGTGCCGTTTCCTCAGTCGCTCCTCCGAATTCACCTGCGCAGATTTTCTCCGCAGAGCTCTATCTCCGAAGTACTCGATAAACAATGCCGCAGCCACCAGAACTGCACCAACTACAATTGACGCCGCAGCAAAGCTAAATCGTTTTCGTTTTGGTTGCGAATTTGCTTGCGGGGGCGAGTACGGATTGAACATTTCAAATCACTCATGAAGCAAAAGAAATCTATGGGCTGAAACTTATGTAGCGTTTCGTTATCGTAATTTTACGGCAGCCCAGGAAAAAACATTCGCAGTGCGTCGACTCCTGATTCGCGAATTCGCAATTCAACGGACGCATTTACTATGTCTTGAGATGTCATTGGTACCTCGGTGTCAGTGTCATACACCACCGTTCGATTCGAATTTGGAAGTTGGCTGTTTGAGATCCATCGGGCCAGGTCTGCGTCAAAAGACTCGCCCGCTTGCTTTTTCTTCCAAGCCGGAATCAGAGCAGTCTCATAGTTTTCAAGATAGAAAAACTCGACGGCATGTGTGATTCCTTCGTCCTCTCTTTCGCCATACGAAAATGGCCACGTATGTTTGTCATTGAGGAAGGAAAACAAAGGGGGAGGAAAACAAAGGGGCAGGTCTATTTGTTTAACGCGGTCGCTGATCCTTTTTGAAGGATCTCCGTCAGTCCTGGATCAAACATTCAACAGACTGCACCAAACTTGGTTTCAACTCATGTTAAGGCGAAAGTTTCACGACCGGCCGTCGGAGGACACGGCAATTCGGCGCACGCCGCGGCAGAAGTAATCGATCACGGATGGCACGTCGAGCTGTGTGACGATCTCCGCGTTGGTCTGTCGCGGTCCGAACGGACGACGATCGACGATCGTCATGCCACTCGTGAGTTCGCCTGTGGTTTCGACATCGAGTGCCACAGTTTCCGTAACAAACTTTGTGGCATGCGCGACGATCGCGAGGGCGGCGGCGGCGGGAATCGGGACTTCTTCGCGCGGCAGGAACTGACGATTGGCACGCACCGCGAATTGCAACAGGCCGATCACAAATTCACCGACGGGGGTGGAAGGAATGAGCCCGCTTAAGCGATCAATGTCGTCAAAGGTCAGACCCGGATCATTGCTGACATCGAGCGGAACGATAATTTTTCCGATCGGCGACCGCATGACGGCGCGCGCGGCCAGGGGATCGGACCACATGTTGAACTCTGCCGTGGATGTCACATCGCCGCTGCGTCGCATGACTCCACCCAGACAGATCAGTCCGTTCAACAGCAGCGGCAGATCGGGGTCCAGATCAAATGCCATTGCCAAATTTGTCAAGGGACCAAATGTGAGGATTCGAATCTCCTGCGGATGCTCACGCACCAGTTCGACGATGAGTTTCGGGGATTCCCGTCGATTGTGCAGGTCGGGGACCAGTGGATCCACTTCGCCAAGCCCCATCCGTCCGTTCAGGGACTGCTGCAAAGGCATCCCTGTAGGAATATGATCGGCAGGCGATTCTGTGATATCGGACTGTCCAACCCGCGGATGCCGCAAAGGATCTGCCAACCCGATCAGATAGTGCAGATTGCGTGTTGCCTGAACGCCGGAGACGCTTCCGGAAACGGCAGTGAGACCCAGCACATCGATCGAAGGATCTGCCAGCGCCACCAGAATCGCAAGGGCGTCGGCGATTCCTGGATCAGCATCAATAATAATTTTCTGACTCACTGCAGCTGTACTTTCGCGGGGCAGGGGTATTTGGTTTGACTACAGGCTCCTGCCAGCCCCTGGCAGCATGAACTCTGTACTCCAGCACGGATTCTCATTGCACATCTTCGGATACTGCAAGATACCTGTCGATTCAGTCAGACAACGCGGAGTATGTCGCATCATGTGGGGTTCATGCAAATGAGATCGCAATGACAAGCTGGAAGCTTATCCCACCTTAAATCAGCAGCCCTCCCGTTGGCGGTGGATTGTGTATTTTCCCGGGCCGGATACTCTTTGACATCGAGATTGTAACGAACAACTGCCATACGCCATCGTTTCCTGACGAAATAACAGCCTGTGCATTTTGCCGCCTCAACACTGCTGACACTGCCCGACTCCATTGTGATCGCGCTGTACCTGATTTGTACAATGGCAATCGGCATTGTGATCGGGATGCGAATGAAGACCGGTCAGGATTTTTTCCTCGCCGGGCGGCAGTTGCCCTCGTCATTCAGATCGTGATTTATGCGTTCCTGTGACACCATTTGTCGGTCATCACTGAGCCGTGACTGTTTCAGGTTCCGGCAATCTGCATTAATTCGACTGTCCGAGATTCGCTTGTAGTCCCGGCTTTAGCCGGAAAATGGGCTGAATGTTCATGGCGGGGCTGGCTGGATTTCCGCCTGAAGGCGGGACTACGAACAAAATGGGACAGTCGAATTA
>JANOUN010001129.1:0-3341 GCA_031416875.1 Planctomycetota bacterium
ATTGGAATTGCCAAATCCTTGGAGAAAAGGATTAGAGGGAGATGAGGAAGAGAGACTGCGGACTCAACAGGAATTTGATAAACTTGTTCAGGAAAACCTCGACAAATGCTCTCGAGCAGTAAAGGCAGCTTTCAAGTGTGATAAAGTGAACAATCTGTGGCTCCTTCAGTGCGTTAGAAGCTTCGTAACCTCTAAATCATTGTCGTGAGCCTCGGTGTTTCTGAGAATATCAATCGTCAACGGCCATGAATTCTTTGCCTAAAGTGCAGGTAGTTCAACCTGTGACGCGAACGTTACACCGACTGCTGGTGTCTGAGTCGAATCAGATTCCAATTCAAAGCGCCAATCACAAGAAGTAAGTTCGATATGAAGAAGCGAGATCAGTACGACTCACCCCCAATTGCACCGATTTATTCACAAGCGGAACCGAATGATCCAATTGAGTACGGATCCGCCACAATTGAAACCGCTGGCAATGGGGGAAACGACAATCTTCAGGCCCGTGCGACCTTTCGGGAGAAATTCTCACATGAACACGATTTTGAAATGACAGTGCCTGAACCAACAGCGCAGGCAGCCGAAGCAAACGATGGAGCAAGCTTCTTCACGAATATGTTACAAGCTCAGACCAGGATATTGGAGGAACGTAAGAGGTTTCAGTTTGCTGAACACGGTACAGCATTCGAGGCGTTCTGCGTTCATGCTGCGCATGACAAAGCAATCTATCGTCCTGCCCAAACGCCAATGCAACTTCGACCGCCATCGAATTCGATTGCAAAGGCAGTGTTCCATTTGTTCAACTGGCCCGATCTTTCCGGCCCCGACAGTTACGTTCTTCAAATCGGAACGCCACCACACTGCGGATGGAGGGCGTGCGGACGATTTCGAATGGAATGCGACGGTTGGTCAATTACCGTTGCAGAGTTTAAGAACACTGACGGCCTGGTAAAGAAGCTCAAGGAAACTGGCGGTTACGCAATCACGCACGTGGGCCAGATCGAGCGTAGAGATGGGCAGACATTCTCCACGGAGCAGCTGGATAAGTTGCTCGATTGTCTGGGCTGTTTCTTTTCCTTTGTCCTTGGCCGATGGAGTAGACCATCTTTGACAGTTGGATTTGATGAAGTCGGAGACCGTGTGTTTGAACACTGGGGCATGCATCAAACCACGATTGGTCACTATAGTGGTGGCAACTCGTTTTTCGATCGACGTCACGATGCGATTTTCCAATCCCTGTTCCCTGGATTCTGGCAGAGATGGAATGATTCGCTTTGGCATCGTCCATTGAGCGAGGCGATCTACTGGTACATTGGCGCCAACAATGTGGGTTTCGGCGTGAATGTGGATTCAGCGTTGCTCTTCACGCAAGCTGCCCTGGAACTGCTTGCATGGACGTACTGCGTGCTCGACAAGAAGGCCGTTTCCGAAAAGGCATTCGCGCCACGGGGTGGCTTGACGGCCTCGGATAAGCTCACGCTCTTGACGTCCTTGCTTGGGATTTCCAGTCAGATCCCAGCGCAACTCAAATCGCTAAATGCTCGTCCAGGAAAACCGTGGAATGATTCGATGCACGCAATCACGGATCTTCGAAACGGCTTGGTTCACCCAAAAGAACGTGGAACGCTGCCCGGGAACACGTACAACGAAGCGTGGAAACTCTCACTTTGGTATATTGACTTGATCCTGTTGCGATTGTGCAATCACAGTGGAAAGTACTCAAACAGGCTCGCGAATCGTTACGTTGGCGAGGTCGAGGATGTGCCGTGGGCATGAGGATGAGCGTGTGCCGCAGATGAGGGAAGCAGCAAATTCCACTGATCACGTGGCGGTAACGAGACTGCCACATCTGGCATGTCAGAGGGCGGTTTTGAAACGCCCAATGACATCACCAGGCCGCGTGTTCGAAGCGGAAGTCTTTGCTCAATTTGAATCGGAGCCCAGGTCTTGGGTTTTGCCTTGCCTCGCTTCTTAGCCATCAATTGGTCTCCAGTGACTTTGGAAGGACGTCGCCAGTTGCAGTCGTCCGCTGCCGACCGGGCGTCTTGAAACTACGCCGCATCTGGACAGCGTCAATAAAAGAGTACCGGACGAGAATCCGTTCCTCACTTGATCGTAAGGCAGCAGTCCATTACTCCGGTGGAACAGGAGTTTTGGAGCAATGAGCGGTTTCCGTCGCCTGCAAATCCTTGCAGGTGTCATTTTTTGCTTCGACCTGCGACAGTGATGCAACTGACCACTTGGCTAAACTGCTGTGGACATTGATCTGCGGCAAGTTATTCATCGTTTGGTTGAAAATGGCGACAGCACGGGGCAGAGATTGAATGGTGCGCTATGGGTAAAATTCCGCCACAACTTTTTAAGTACGAACGAGACACTGATCGGGCTACCGAGAATCTCAATAATCGGGTCCTCTATTTTGGCTCACCCTCCAACTTCAACGATCCCTTCGATTGCGCTCTCTGGCCACAAATCAAACCCCCTACGGATATTGAGGCCAATGCGATTTGTGCTCGATCTCTTGAACTTGGACGTGGATCATTCCAGAGCGACATGCAACGACAATTTTTGGCGGTGGAGACTTCGGAATGGCGCACCAGGTTGATGAACAGTGCTAAAAAAATCATCTCAGAACGCCGGGAGGAGTTTTCTGAAAACACCGGAATCAGTTGCTTCTCTGAACGCAATGACAACGTTCTCATGTGGTCGCATTACTCAAGTCATCACAAAGGTTTCTGTTTGGAGTTTCACTCAGACGTTGACGTTTTTACCAAGGCAAAAAAAGTCATCTACTCGGATGACATTCCGACGATTGATCTTTGTGAACTGATGCTCGACGATGACTTTGAGAAGGTTTTTGCGATTTTCTGTACGAAGTCGAGCGACTGGCAGTATGAACGCGAATGGCGAGTGCTGAGACAGGAAGTGGGTCCATACTGCTATCCGCAACACCTGTTGAAGGCAATCTATTTTGGTGCAAAGGCAGCCGAGTCAACGATCATGCAAATCTGCGATGTAGTCAAATGCAACCAGCTAAACGTGGATTTGCACCGGGGACGTTTGAGCAAGTCGAGATTTAGGATTGAATTCGATCAATTCGAGCCAGAGTCGGTGGAGGTCAGCGAATAAAAGAACCGCGTTGGGAACAGCGCGTTCGTGACCTGCGTTTTCAGCAGGTTAGATGCGCGCGCTGGGGGCGTTTCCTTCACTGCAGTGTCCATCGCGCAGCGGATATTTGAGGAGCGGGATGAAGTCGCGTCGGCAGCATGCCTGGTGGGCCGAAGGACAGAAATGTTCGGCGGCCGTCGCAGCGGTGAGCTAAATTCTTTGCTGGCCGAGGGTGG